>NZ_JAWPOP010000009.1:0-182322 GCF_033344345.1 Vibrio sp. 1978 | reverse complement strand
AGGGTCTATCGGATTGTTACATGTTGGTAGGATCATTCAACTGATCTGCCGATTAAAGTCTTAACTGATCGGCATTAGAGCTTCGGCTCTGGTTTTTTTGTTTTCGCTATCTAGTTAGTGAATGTTATAAGCGATCACAAAGTCAATAAAGAGGCGAACTTTCTCTGGCAGGTGGTCTTTGTGGTTGTAAAGCATATAAATGTCGCGCGGGTTTGCACTCCAATCTGGCAGTACGCGTACCAAATCGCCGCTCTCGATGTACTCTTTGATCATTACATCTGGCATTAGTGTGATGCCTAAACCTTCGGAACAAGCGCTGCGCACCACATTGAGCGCGTTTGCTTGAAAACGACCACGATCAACATTCACCACAGACTCGCCTTTGCTATTAATCAAGGTCCACTTAATAAGTGGGTACCCTTTTAGCAATGAATGGTTAGATAGCTCTTCTGCATGGTGTGGCGCAGGATTCGAGGTTAGATAGTCAGGGCTTGCAACGAGAATATCCTTCACTTCGCCAATCTTACGCGCGATGAGGCTAGAGTCGCGTTGCGGTCCCACTCGAAAAATTACATCCCATTCAGTAGGGTCAAGCTTGTCCGCATTATTCTCTGTCGTTAGCTCAATGTTGATGTCCGGGTACTGCTTCATAAAGCTGTTGAACATCGGCATCATCATTCGTTTAGTTAAGTTGTAAGGCGCGGATATCTTAATCTTGCCGGATGCTCCTCGGCAGTCGTCAGTGATTTCCTCTGCTGCGGTTGTTAGCCTTTGTAGTAAAGGAGAGCACTCATGGTAAAAACGTTCCCCTGCTTCAGTGAGCGAGAGTTTGCGAGCATGACGGTTCAATAGTCGAAGATTGACAGAGTCTTCTAGCGCTTGAATGCGTCGGGTGATGGTCGCAACCGGGATCATGGTTTTTCGCGAAGTTGCGGTGTAGCTCCCATTTTCGACAACCAGTCGAAACAGGTTTAAGTCATCTAATTTCATATTTCCAGACACATTAAATTACCGATTACGGTTAATTTATAATTAACTTTGTGATCAAAGCTTGCTTTAAGTCAACATGTTGCATCATTTGAACACAGCAACCCTGTTTGAGTAAATACTGTTATACGCCGTAATATTTGTATTAATGCAGTTTCCGAGCTAAGTTTTATAACAAGGCGAAGCGGCCTCAGGTCTTGCTGTGACACGTTTTGCTGGAAGTAAACACAACAAAAATAATGACTTAATAATAAATCTGTTTTTTTGACTGAGCTTTGTGAGGGATAAAGGTATGTTTAAGACTCACAGTCAAACGGCAATGGTCTCGGCACAGGAAGTGATTAATCAAAAACTAATAATGTTGGTGGACGATGATCCAATATTTCGCAAAGTAACCAATGCCTATTTAGAAAGTCAGGGTTTTAAAGTAGTAGAAGCAGAAAACGGCCTAGAAGCGCTTCAACAACTCAGGGAATGCCAACCCGATCTTATCTTGTGTGATTTATCGATGCCGGTCTTAGATGGTATCGAGTTCGTCGAAGAAGTTAGTCTCGAATACCCATATATGCCGCTTATCGTGGTATCAGGCACGGATGAAATGTCCGATGTCGCGAAAGCGTTGCGGTTTGGTATTAAAGATTTTCTTCCTAAACCGATAGGTAATTATGAGCACCTATCTCAGGCGATAGAGAATACGCTAGAAGATACCGATAGCCACTTCTCAGAACAACGTGACTTTTCAAGTCAGTGGTTCAGGGTTGATGATGGTGGTGAAATCCCAGATGAACAAGAGCTGTATTGGCATCTGGAATATTTGCAACAGAATCCGAGTGCGGCAAGAGATTTACTGCAAGCTCTATTGCCAGAGAAGGATGCTGCTCAGGGAGATTGGCGCTGCTCGTACCGTTTATTGCAATCGACGGATGTGATGCCCTTGGTTTTCGATTATCGTTGGTTAATGAATGGTCAATTTGCGTTTTATCTCGTTGATTCTGCTTCCCAAGCTAATGATGGAGTTGCGACGACATTGCTCGTTAGGGCATTGTTTGACGATTATCTCCGTAACTTGAAAAGTTTCAGTGCTGATCTCAAGGACATGGTAGGGATCATTGAAAAAGGAATTGAGTGTTCGGAGTGTGCGGGTGCAGTCAATGCTGTGTTTGGTGTCGCCGACCTCGCTTCATCCTCGGTCTCTATATTGCCTGCGGGTTTAGATAGCCATTGGTCTGACGGAAATACGAATCAACACATCGCAGCAGGTAACCGTTTAGGGGGAGGAAGTATGAAAAACTTCATCACCCGCGATTTACCGCTTAGTGTTGCAGGACAGTTATCTATCGGGTGTTTAGGTTCTTCAAGTTTTAGTTTAAGTATTACCCGGAAATCCCGACTAGTATAATTATGACTTGCAAACCAACAATAAGCAGCGTCCTGACGCTGCTTATTATCTTTTTAGAACCACCAAAACAACATACGTTTAGTTTAATAACCTTACTTTTTACTGGTGTTTAGATTTGGCTGTTTAATGTATAGTCAGCGCTTAAAACAATAATGACCCATTTGTGCAACGATAATTTAACGCTGTGCCTTGGGAAAAGCAAAGTCAACTAGTGAGAAGACACATCATGGCAGACAAAGATTTTAAAGAGCCTTATAATATTTTTTACTTTTTAGGTTTTATTGCAGTTCTTTTGATCCCAACACTTCCTGCAACGCTAACCTGGCTTCGTGTAATGAATGGTTACGCAGGCTTTTAATCTAGCTATTTTGTACCGGAGTTCACCATTCGTATTAAGCGTTACTTTTTCAATACTGTTGGTGGACTCTGTATTGTGCTCGGCATAGCCGGCATAGCCCTTCCACTTTTACCCACCACACCTTTTATTTTGCTTGCTAGCGCATGTTTTATGCGTGGTAGCCCCGCATTTCATCAATGGTTACATAACCACAAAACGTTTGGACCCATTCTCGACAATTGGCATAAGCATCGGGCTGTTACTTCAAAAGTAAAAAAGCGTGGTGCGATTTTTATTGCGCTTAGTTTCATGGTTTCAATCGTTGTTATCCCCCTCGTTTGGGTAAAAATTGGTCTTTTAGTGATGCTAATCGTTTTACTCAGCTGGTTTATGCGTCTGCCTGTGATTGAGTTGGTTGCTGACCGAGAAGAAAATCACTAAGATTGTAGAGAATAGTGTGCCCGCTCTTCGAGTGGGCGTTTGTATTTTCAGCGCCTGTGACTTTTACGAAAATAAGCACATAGTGGTGAAAACCTATTGTTCGTTGCCCTCGTGATACTGCGATTAGAGAGGGCGATGAGCCAATCTAAGTAAATCGGTATTATGACTACAGAAACAATTTCACTGATCAAATCTAGCATCAAAAGCATCCAAGACTACCCAAAGCCAGGCATTCTATTTCGTGATGTGACGAGCCTTCTTGAAGACGCGAACGCATACCAAGCGACGATCAACTTACTTGTTGAACGTTACAAAGATATGGGCTTTACCAAGGTTGTGGGTACGGAAGCTCGTGGCTTTCTATTTGGCGCGCCTTTAGCGCTTGAGCTAGGTGTTGGTTTTGTACCAGTGCGTAAACCAGGCAAGCTACCACGCCCTACTGTTGCTCAATCTTATGAGCTTGAATACGGCGTTGATACACTAGAAATCCATACAGATGCCATCGTTGAAGGCGACAAAGTACTGGTTGTCGACGATTTATTGGCAACGGGCGGTACTATTGAAGCGACGACTAAGCTGATTCGCCAACTGGGTGGTGAAGTTGAGCACGCTGCGTTCGTTATCAACCTACCAGAAATCGGTGGCGATAAACGTTTAGAAGCACTAGGTCTAAACGTGTACAGCATCTGCGATTTTGAAGGACATTAATACATTCAATGAGTTATTTAGCTTTAGCGCGAAAATGGCGTCCTAATCAGTTTGACCAAGTTGTCGGACAAAAACATGTCCTGACGGCGTTGGAAAACGCACTGGCGCAAAACCGTTTACACCATGCTTATCTGTTCAGCGGGACTCGTGGTGTGGGTAAAACGAGTATCGGTAGGCTGTTCGCCAAAGGCTTGAACTGCGAAACCGGCATTACCGCGACACCTTGTGGTAAGTGTGATACTTGTCGTGAAATTGATGAAGGTCGCTTTGTCGATCTTCTTGAAATCGACGCAGCATCACGTACTAAAGTTGAAGACACTCGTGAACTGTTAGACAACGTTCAATACAAACCTGCTCGTGGACGTTTTAAAGTGTACCTCATCGATGAGGTGCACATGCTATCGCGTCACTCTTTCAATGCGTTGTTGAAAACCCTGGAAGAGCCGCCAGAGTATGTGAAGTTCTTACTCGCAACAACTGATCCACAAAAGCTGCCTGTCACTATATTGTCGCGTTGTCTTCAGTTTCATCTGAAACCAATCAGCGTTGATGATATTCACCAGCAACTTGATTACATCCTAGGTCAAGAGCAAGTTTCAGCAGAGCCAAAAGCGTTGGGTATGATCTCACATGCTGCAGATGGCAGTATGCGTGATGCTCTTAGCTTGACTGATCAAGCAATTGCATTAGGTAACGGTGCGGTGCAAGCCGATATTGTCAGCCACATGTTGGGGACGATTGATACCGACCAAGCGATTCACTTACTAGAGTCAATCAGCAGCAAGAAACCTCAACAAGCTATGGATAAAATCCAACAATTAGCGGCAAATGGTGTTGAGTGGGATGGTTTGTTGCAGCAAGTCGCAACACAGTTACACCGAATTGCGATGTATCAAGCGTTGCCCGCGTCGTTAGACCGAGCACAACCAGATGCAGAGAAAATTGAGCTGTTGAGTAAAGCTCTAAGCCCGCAAGACGTTCAGCTTTACTATCAAATTGCATTAAAAGGTCGTGAAGATTTGACCCTCTCGCCAAATGGGCGAGTCGGTTTGGAAATGATTGTGCTGCGTATGTTGGCGTTCCGTCCATCAAATAACAGTGGGGCAAATGTTGTTTCTAGTAACTGCGAGCCAGCGTCATCTCCGGCTCAAAGTACCAGTCAACCAAAGGCTGCGCCAGCTCGGACAGTAGCATCTCCTCGAGCTCAGCAGCCGAGTCCAGCACAAAGCTCACCACAAGTGGCGCCTCAACCTTCATCCAATTCACAACCTGAATATCACGCGAGTGGATATGAGACGGTTCCGCCACAGTATGATATGGCGCCGCCGATGAGCGAAAACCCTGCACCGCAGCATGAAACGCCACCTCAACAAGTGCAAGAGAGCGTTTCAACACCGGCGCGCGGTGGTCTAAGCGGTTTACGTCACCAATTACGTTCTCAGCGTCAAGGCCTACAACAGAACACTCCTCAAAATGGTGGCTCAAAAAAGCCTAAAGCGGCATCTGCACAACCAGAATCGGTTATCGACCGAGTAGCGCAATTGCATGGCAATTCCGCGCAGGTGTCGCCAAACTCAGCTCCGAAGTCGACGGAGCCACAAGTTGAAGAAGCGTATCGCTGGCGTCCAAGCAAGCCTGTTGAGACAAAAGTAAATACAAAACTGACACCTACGCAGCTCAAGCAGGCACTTGAGCATGAGAAAACGCCTGAAATGGCACAAAAGCTCATCGATGAGTCATTAGAACATAATGAATGGGCGAAGCTAATCAGCTTAATGGAGATCCCTAAGCTGGTAGAGCAACTTGCGCTAAACTCTCATTATAGTAAGGAAGGAACAACCGTTTCGTTACTATTGAGAAGCAGCCAAGCTCATTTGAATACTGATAGAGCTCAAGCCGAATTGCTCAAAGCACTTAATACCGTGTTAGGTGAAGAGTGCCACATGAGCATCGAAATAGGGGAGAGTGGAGAAACACCACTTGAACTGAGAGATAGGCTCTACCAAGAGAAATTACAGCAAGCGCTGAACAGTTTAGAAAACGATCCAAATGTTCAATTTATTGAACGTCGTTTTGCTGCAGAGCTTGATAAAGATAGTGTGCGCCCTATCTAATAATCGAATGGAATGGGGTTGAAAACCCAAAGGTATAACCCCATTAATTGATGCAACACCTCATTAAACCAGAGAGATAAACATGTTTGGTAAAGGCGGTATGGGCAACCTAATGAAGCAAGCCCAGCAAATGCAAGATCGCATGCAAAAGCTTCAAGAAGAAATCGCGAATATGGAAGTAACTGGCGAGTCTGGTGCTGGCCTAGTTAAAGTTACTATCACTGGTAGTCACAGCGTACGTCGTGTTGACATCGATGAAAGTTTGATGGAAGACGACAAAGAAATGCTTGAAGATCTGATCGCTGCGGCGTTCAACGATGCAGCCCGTCGTGTTGAAGAAACTCAAAAAGAGAAAATGGCTTCTGTAACTGGCGGTATGCAACTACCACCAGGTATGAAAATGCCATTCTAATCTGCTGATATTTAATTAAGCGGACTTTTAATGCGTACCAGTCATATGCTGGAGCAATTGATGGAGGCCTTACGTTGTCTACCTGGGGTTGGCCCCAAGTCAGCGCAGCGTATGGCCTTTCATTTGTTACAGCGCGATAGAAAAGGCGGTTTGCAGCTTGCAGATGCGCTTAGTCAGGCAATGACAGAAATAGGTCATTGTACTGAGTGTCGAACCTTCACCGAAGAAGAAGTCTGTCACATTTGTACCAACCCAAAACGCCAAGAAAATGGTCAAATTTGTGTGGTAGAAAGCCCGGCAGACATCGCAGCCGTTGAAGCAACAGGCCAATATTCTGGTCGGTACTTTGTTCTTATGGGGCATTTGTCGCCATTAGATGGTATTGGTCCAAGTGATATTGGATTAGATGTCCTTGATTACCGCTTACGTCGCGGTGATATTACCGAAGTGATTTTGGCGACAAACCCAACAGTTGAAGGTGAAGCCACTGCCCATTACATCGCAGAGCTATGTAAAGAGCACCAAGTTGATGCCAGCCGCATCGCGCATGGTGTGCCTGTCGGTGGGGAGCTAGAGCTTGTTGATGGCACGACGTTGTCACATTCGCTATTAGGTCGACACAGAATTTAATAAAAAGCCGCTGAACTCAGCGGCTTTTTTGATCTTGGGAGTTGGGAACGATTAATCGTTCGATTCTTCACCAAGAAGGTTTTTGTAGATAACCGCACCAAGCACGCCACCCACAATAGGCGCAACCCAGAACAGCCATAGCTGAGAAACCGCCCAGTCACCCACATATACTGCGACTGCCGTGCTACGAGCAGGGTTTACTGACGTATTGGTGACAGGAATGCTGATCAGGTGAATGAGAGTCAAACACAGGCCAATTGCGATAGGTGCAAAGCCTTGTGGCGCACGTTTGTCTGTTGCACCCATAATGACAATCAGGAACATCATCGTCATGACAACTTCAGTCACAAGTGCAGCGATCATCGAGTATTGGCCTGGAGAGTGTTCCCCATAACCATTGGCGGCAAAGCCAGAACCCACAACATCGAATCCTGCTTGTCCAGATGCAATAACGTAAAGCACGCCACCTGCGATAAGCCCGCCGATCACCTGTGAGATGATGTAGGGAGCAACGTCTTTTGTCTCAAAACGACCGCCAGTCCAAAGGCCAACTGTCACTGCAGGGTTCAAGTGACAACCTGAAATATGACCGATAGCAAATGCCATCGTCAGAACGGTTAAACCGAATGCCAAAGAAACGCCCAACAGACCAATACCCACTTCAGGGAAACCCGCAGCCAACACCGCGCTACCACAGCCGCCCAACACTAGCCAGAACGTGCCAAAAGCCTCAGCCAAATACTTATTCATGTTCTTTCCTGATCTTTAATTAAATGACCCGCTGAACATAGTCGAGAATTGTCAATAAATTGTGAGGAAGATCGCGCAAAAACCGCAAATGGAACGCTATGTGGCAAGATTTCTCAAGGGTGAGATAAAAAGCAGAGGGGGGGGGAAGTGCTAAATCTTGAGTTTGCTTTGATTACTGCCTCGGAGAGAAACAACCGAGGTACTAACTTTAAACGTGTGGTCTAGAGTCGCATTACGTCAATTGTTCTAATTCAGTGATGTTGTCGAGTGCTTCTTGATTGGTGTTGCCGCATACAATCGGACACGGTTTAAAATCGTGACAGACTTTGGGGCGTTCAGGCTTACCAAATAGCTTGCACAAATTGTCGTCGTTGAGTTGCACACAACGAACACCTGCAGGTTTGCCCTTGGGCATTCCAGGTATTGGTGAAGAGATACTTGGCGCAATACAGCACGCTCCACATCCTAATCGACAATCCATAATGTAAACCTCTTAAAAATTAAGGGGGCAATTATGGTCATTTTGACGTGGATTGGAAGAGTGAAGAAAGAAAAAAATAAAAGGGCGCGCTTAACATTACGCTCCCTTTTTGGTTTTTTGCTTTTAAATCATCGTGATTATTTTAAGAAACGGTTATAAACAAACAACAGAATAAATGCGCCTAGTGTTGCGGTAATGATACTACCAATGTTGACGCCAGTTGCTCCGCCGAAACCGAGAATGCCGCCAAGGAAGCCACCTACAAATGCCCCTGCAATACCAAGTAACATTGTTGCAATCCAACCGCCCCCATCTTTTCCTGGCATGAGCCATTTAGCAAGTGCGCCGGCGATTAAGCCCAAAATAATCCAAGAAATAATACCCATGAAAACTCCTTAATGCCTTCTTGATCAATTGAGTAATGGAAACTTTTTTAAGGATAGAACAGTAAAACGAAAGTAGTTGAATATCTCCACCGTTATGTGGGAAGGATGCAAGATCTTCTCAAAACTTGAACTTTTGCGTTGAGAAGAGTATAAATCGCCCCCTAAATTCCCTTGGTGAGACCTGAAGTATGAGCACTCCATTTTGGCAAAGTAAATCGTTAGAGCAGATGACAGAAGAGGAATGGGAATCTCTCTGTGATGGTTGTGGCAAATGTTGTTTGCATAAGCTGATGGATGAAGATACCGATGAAATCTACTATACCAATGTGGCTTGTAGCTGGCTGAACAGTAAAACGTGTTCATGTAAGGATTACCCAAACCGTTTCACTTCGGGTGAAGAGTGCACCAAGCTGACCCGAGAAGACATCGACGATTTTACTTGGCTGCCACACACGTGCGCTTACCGTCTGTTGGCTGAAAAGCAGCCTTTACCAGAATGGCATCCGTTGATTACCGGCTCTAAGTCCGCAATGCATGCGGCTGGGGAAAGTGTCCGTAACAAAGTTGTTTACGAGATTGATGTGGTGGATTGGGAAGACCATATTTTAAATCATCCCAACCGTCCTTAGTCGAATAAAAACAAGCCTTTCATTTATTAAATGAAAGGCTTGTTTGCTATTGGGGCTCCCAACTTTGACGTCTCGCTAACGAAATGCTGCTCAGTTTATTATTTAGTGTTGTAAACTTAGGAGTATGATTTCAACGCTTTACACTTCTATTCCTGATTGTTTTGATCAGGATTGTTCCCTATGAGGTAAACATGACGTTTCATTTCCCCCAGAAACTGCGCCTGACATCTTGGGTGACATTATTCGCACTTGCCGTCATTATGCTCTCCCCAATGGCTGTTTATGCGACTGCTACTGACGATATCCAAGAGCCTTCTGCTGCCGAAATCTCGATTGACAACTTGAACCGAGAGATTGTGGATTTATCCCAAAGCCTCTCGCAAGCGAGTGGCGACGAGCGTGATGCCCTTCAACTGCAACTATTCCAAAAGAATGAAGAATTAAGAAGCCAGTTAGCGTCAGCGATTGAACGTGAAACTATCTCTCGCGACAAGCTGATCTTGCTAGTTAAAAAACAAGAACAATACTCTGAGGACGCGACGAACTATCTATCGGAAAAAATAAAGAAAGTCGTCGAGGATTTAAATAAGGCTAAGGATGAAGAGAAGCTTGCTCTTGTTAACGATTATCGAGAGCTACAGCGTTATCTTGATGTTAGCTTCGATTCGAGCTGGCAAAATCTCGCTTGGTTGAAGGAGCTAGGGGCCCAAAACGAGCGCGCAGAAGCGGAACTAAAAGATAAAATTGATAAACGTATGCGCTTACTGTCTGCTTCAATTGAGTACTTGAGTCAGCAAAGTGAGATCATTGGCTCCCAACTTTCGTCTAGCCCAGAGTCGGAAAAAGCGTCGTTGCAACTTAGTCAGCTCATTACTAAACAAAGGCTAAATATTGCGACAGAAAGCTTACGCAACCTGATTTCAATTGGTGATAAAGTCGGTTTAGAAACGTCTGAATACAAACGCCAAATTTTTGAAGTGACGGGTAATATCACCCATGATTTACTGAATACCAAAGTTGTGTGGTCAATACTGAGTCACTGGTCCAACTCGGCACTGGATTGGTTTGCCGAGAATGCACCGCAGCATATCTTCCAGTTGTTTGTTTTTGCGCTGATTTTATTGATCGCTCGCGGACTGGCTAAGTTAACTCGCAAAGTCGTCCGTAAAGCAGTTGCATCGAAAAACTTAAAACTTTCCCACTTGATGCAGGACTTCTTTATCTCGATGTCCGGCAAATTCGTGTGGGTGATCGGTATCATGGTGGGCTTATCTCAGCTTGGTTTGAACCTAGCGCCAATCCTAACCGGTTTCGGTATTGCTGGTGTGATTATTGGTTTCGCGTTGCAAGACACGTTATCCAACTTCGCGGCGGGTATGATGCTGCTTATTTATCGCCCATTTGATGTTGGTGATTTTGTGTATGCTGGCGGTGTGGATGGCAAGGTAAGCCATATGAGTTTGGTGAACACCACAATCCGTACGTTTGATAACCAAATTATTATTGTGCCTAACAGCAAAATCTGGGGAGATGTTATTAAGAACGTCACGCATGAACGCATTCGCCGCGTGGATATGGTGTTTGGCATTGGCTATGCGGATGACCTCTTAAAAGCGGAGTCAGTATTGTCTGATATCATTACCTCTCACCCTTCGGTACTTCGCACTCCAGAGCCAATGATCAAAGTTCATACATTAAATACGTCTTCTGTAGATTTTATTGTGCGTCCTTGGGTAAAAACGGATGATTACTGGGATGTATACTGGGATGTGACGAAAGAGGTGAAACTACGCTTCGACCGAGAAGGTATTTCGATTCCTTTCCCACAACAAGATGTGCATTTGCATATGGTGGAGAAGCAAGACGCTTAATCACAGGTCCCAACAAGTGAAAGGCACTCTAGGTAGAGTGCCTTTTTTGATCTTCGGTTAGCGTTATTGTTACAGTTCGTTAAAGAACACCAGTTTCGGCTCGCATTCTAACAAGTTGTCGATCTGGCTAATCAAAAGAGCAAAGTGTTCTGTTTTACCATGAAGCTCAAACGCTTGTTGGTTTTTAAATTGCTCCTGAAAAACGAAGTGGCATGTATTGTCTTTATCTTGGAACAATTGATAACGAACGCAACCTTCTTCATTGCGAGTAGGTTCAAGCGCTCGGGTAAGTACCTCTTTCAACTCTTGTTCTTTTCCCGGTTGTGCATGAAAGGTAGCCGTCAAGTGAATCATAATGTTTACTCTTTTTGTTATAGGTAACGCCCTTGGCGTTGCAGGAACTCAATTTTGTAACCATCAGGGTCGGTTACAAAAAAGAACGTTGCTAAATGCTTTTGTTGATGGTCAAAGGCTTTGATGTCACCAGTTTCAATGCCGAGAGATTTAATGCGTTTGTGGGCTTGTTCAATGTCCTCCACGCTGACGGCAAGGTGGCCGTAACCTGAGCCGTGAGTGTAGGGCTCACTTTGGTCGTGATTGTGCGTCAGTTCCAATTCAAAGCCAGTTTCTTGGTTGGCTAGATAGGTTAGAGAAAAGCCATCAAAGATGTATTGATCAGCGACTTCTAGTTCAAGTACGTCACAGTAAAATTGTAGAGAGCGGTCCAGATCACTTACTCGGATCATGGTGTGAATCATTTTTGTCATAGGTACTCCTTGATAGTCCGCACAGGTTAGCGATTTCAAAAGGAGTCTGGGTAGTACTCTAGTACGACAAATTAGAAGATGCTCAAGGGTTTATAATACGGATGCATAGCCTAGGATGGTTATTGCTCGGTTGGTTGCTATTAACTGTTAAGTTGCGCAAGTGCTTGACGAGTGGTCTCTTGAGGTTGGCGGGCGTAAGTGAGGCAAGCGCATCGAAGTAAGGAGGCAAAGTTGTTCACTTCACCATTGTATTCGAGTGCCTCTTGATAAACAGTGCTTATGAATTTAGGAACCGTCATGTTTTGAGCACTAGCGATTTCCTCAAGAATTGTCCAAAAGCTCGCTTCAAGTTTTACACTGGTCGCGTGACCATCAATACGGATAGAGCGGGTGATGAACTGATAGTTGTCTTGGGGTTGCTTAGCAAAGATTTCGCACATTTTCTTTATTCATATAATTAAAGACCCATAATTATTGTGGTGTACGATTTAAAACGTCAACTGTTTTCATGCATAAAAAAACGCTCCCTTGCGAGAGCGTTGAAACATCACGAGTTGTGAAGTAAGTGCAAGTTGATTATTTAATTTGTTGCTTCAAGTACTCGCCTAGTTGCGAGTGGTGCATGATTTTTGATACTGGAAGGATAGTTTCTGCAGGTCCCCAAGCAAATACGTTGACAGGAGTATGCGTATGAGTACCCGTCCCCCATACTGTGTTTTGCTTTGTTGCATGCTCACGCGCTAGCAAGTTGCCACGGTCGTTGTAAGGAAAGAAAGCATCAAAGTCATTGATTGTCGGTACGTTCTCTTCGCTTAAGTATTTGTGTCCAGCGAGTCGGTATGGATTTGGTTTACTTGCTAATACGCGTTCTGCTTGCTCAGGCGTAATCGAAAAATCGCTATTTGCGTTCACGACTTCCGCAAACTTCTCTGGAGTTTGCTCTTTCTTATCAAGCGCTTGGAATTCACTGATCATGCCGTAGTAACTTTTCTTTTGGTTGTATAAACCATCGAGGATCTCGAACTGACCAAAGTTGAAGTTTGGCGCGTAATCCTGATTTTTGAATGCTTCGCCGTCGCGTTTTTGTGGTTTAGGCAAGTTTGCTGATGAGTAGCTAAAGCCAAAAGAGCCGGTTTCGTGGTCAGCAGTAACAATGATCAGGGTGTCATCACGGCCTTTTGCCCACTCATAAACTGAGTTTACCGCTTCATCGAATTTAAGCATTTCATGCAGCATCGTACCTGCATCGTTACTGTGGCCAGCCCAGTCAATTTGGCCGCCTTCAACCATCAAGAAAAAACCGTCTTTGTCTTTTGAAAGAATGTCGATTGCTTTGGTGGTCATTTCTTTCAGCGATGGCTGCGTGCGTTTTGGATCGTTTTTGCTTTGACTGTAGGCAATACCATCGTTCATGCCCGAGTAAGCAAAAAGTCCAAGTAATTTGTCACCTTTAGCTTGTGTGAGCATATCGCGGCTGAAAGCCAGGTTGTAACCTTGGTCTTGCGCCTCAGTAAGCAAGTTGCGCTCATCTTTACGTTTCGACTTTAGGTAGACATTACCTTCAGTGAGCTTTTCAAGTTGCTCGTATGTCTCTCCCTTGTCGTTTGTCGACTTTGGAATCCAATGACGAAGTCCCCCAGACATCATCACGTCTACGCCTGTTTCGAGCATATCCGCCGCAATACTGTTTTCTAGGGAGCGATGTGGTTGATGAGCGGCAAATGCTGCTGGCGTTGCGTGGGTCATACGCGTATCAGAGACGAGCCCTGTTGCTTTACCTTTACTTTTGGCTTTTTCCAAAATAGTTTCGACATGGTTGCCTTGGCTATCAATGCCAATGACTTCAGAAGCGGTAGGGATTCCTGTCGCTAGCATCGTAGCTGAGCACGCAGAGTCGACGACAATTGCGTCTTCTGGATTGGTCAGTGATGATCCAATCACACCTTCTTGAGCGAGTTTGTATAACGCTGTGCTTTCGCCTTTGTAAACCGAGTTAGGTGCGTGTTTTGCGTAGGTCTCGAGTAAACCAACTTGTTGAGGACCCATGCCGTCGCCGATCATCAAAATGACGTTTTTGATTTCAGCTGAGAGTGCGTTGAAAGAGAGGGTAGATGCAGCCACTGCCGTAACGATTGGAGATACTAAGCGCTTCATTATATTTTCCTTGTTTATTGAAAGCGCAGGCATTAAAGCAATGATTTATGAAGGTTTTGTGTCGGTAATAAAAGTTTAACCAAATTGTCGTTTTTGTTTGGTTTTGCAGAAAAAATGAGTCGCTCTCTAACGTTCGTTAGTTTGGAAAGAAGAAAGCCCACAAACGTGGGCTTGGATTACGCTTAGGAGTTGAAAGCATGGACTAAAGTTATCCATTCAGTGCTTTCACAAGAAACCTAGTTTAGGGAGCAATAAACGAGCATGTATTATCGGGCCACAAGAGCGGTCGAATTCACTTACGTTTGCATCATATCGTTCTTTGGCTTATTAAATTATGGGCTGCAGTAAGTGTTTGGTTCAAATAGGATTTGTTGTCGTGATGATTATCAGACTGGTTATCAGACTAATGCCAGTATGATGCCACCAACGGTAAGTGCCGCAGAAAGGTATTGACCCGCAGAATATGAGCCATCCTCTTCTTTCTCGATTTTATCGGGGTGATCCATGCCAAGCGCACCATGCGTGAAAGATTCGACCTTTTCACCAACAGATTTATCTTCTGCTTCTATTTTCTTGCTGTCGTGCTCGATTTGTTGCAGAGCGGCAAGTAGCGCTTTGCCTTCGGTCGAAAGCGTCACCTTATTGTGTTCGACTTTCAGCGGTGAAGCACTAGTTTCTTCTTGTGCAATACTTGCTTGTTTAGAGGCGACAGATTGTTTGGCATAGCTATTAACAGAAGTGCTTCCTACTGGATTCATCGAATACTCCTTGGAACATCGACACTCGGTCACTGAGTGCGGGTAAAAAGCAGTTATATTTTTATCGGCGGCAAAGTTTATTTCTGAAGCTATTTGGATAAAAACAGGTCTGCTTTTGCCGCTTCTAGTTTCTATTGGTGATCATTAGCAAAAAATAGACCAGCAGGAAGCAGACCCTTGTCACTCGATGAACTCGGAGCGGTGTGATGATGCAACGCAACGGCAAGGTAGTAACTTAAATTGAAGACCAGCTACTTACATTGAAGATCGTTATTGCGTTTAGTTAGATGTTGATATGCCGCCATGCGGTGAGCATCTTGTACATACCGTACTGGTGGTGCGAGAACCTCTAACTGATAGTCTGTATTATCAGAAAGCACGTTATCTGTTGGGCTAATTACAACCACTTTTAAGCTCGGGCTGCGGCTTAAGATTGATGCTGCCGTACCCAACCCTTGCTCGGTGTGAAACTTGCCTGCAACATGGACAACCTGAGCGCCTGGGTTGTCGTCTAGGTAGCTAACGATAGATTCCGCCATAGTTTCATCCCAGGTAACTTGAGCTGCAAACTGTTTTTCCGTCTGCTCTGGCTTACCGTGATGCATGGATGCCATGAACTTTTCTTTGTACGGACTACTACCAGTGTTGATGGCTTGTGCAATGAACATCCGCTGATCATCATCGAGCTTGTTAATGTAATCTAACCCTTGTCGACCAATGCATCGGACAATGCTCTTTGGTGCATTTGCTGCAATGACCGGGAGATTTTTCTGCTTAGCAAACTCCACGAGAGGGCGATAGTCGCTTTCATAATTGGGCCAAGCGTTGGCTTGTTTCATTAAGTACTGTTCGCCGATCTCCCCACGTAGGTAAGCGTCAACAACAGGTTGTTTGTCGCGGGTAAATTGTTCCATAGATAACGCGAGTGAGCGGTCGTAGGACGTAAGTTGTTTGAGCATATCGGTTTGAAAGCGATGAACGCCGGCGTGTGTGTGCCATTCACCAATAAGAATGACATCTGCTTGTTGCAGCTCAATTGGCAGTTTGCTTAGAGCGATGTGCTCGCCAGAAGGGGTGTATAGTTGATAGTCGTAAAAACTAGTGACTTCCGCTGAGGTTGCGTGAGAGTTGGTGTGCGTATATGAAGAGCAACCAGTAAGTAAGCCTGCAAAGAGCAAGCTCAAAGTAGAAAAGCGCATTGAAAAGCCTCCAAAAATGTCCGGATGATATTAATGGAGGCTGAGCAATGAATCAATATAAATGATAACTATTTGCGTTTGTTGTTTTTTTTGACTTATTAATTGAGTGTTTTTTTGCGATATACACGCAACATAAAATCAGCCTCACATTGGAAAAGTGTAGCGGATTTCAACTCTTCACGAAGAGCATCGGTTGCTTTCCATGCGAATGGCGTCATTTGCAATAAATCGATTGCGGCTCCGTTTTTCAAGTCCATAACATAGTTAAGATGCTGCTGGTGCTCTAATTCAAACCCTTCAATATGTTCTGGTTCTTCATTGTGAAGACGAACTTCTTGATAAATGCGCTCACGCAGTTGGTATAAGTGGCGGCTAGCAGGAGTAACCGTGACAACAACGCCGTCGTTTTTTACAACGCGCTGCAGCTCCTCAGCTTTACACGGGGCATAAATGCGCAAAATGGCATCTAAGGATTTATTTGCGAAGGGAAGTCGGTGACTAGAAGCCACACTAAAGTTGCAGTGCGTGTAACGCTTCGCCGCGTAACGAATGGCAACTTTGGAAATGTCTAAGCCATAAATTGTGGCATGGTTCGCTTGTGTTTCTATCGTCTTTTGTACTTGATCTGTGTAGTAACCTTCACCACAACCAATATCTAATAATTGATGGGTGCTCCCCTCAGTGTATGTTGCACACAGCTGCGCCACTTCTTGGCGCATTGGGTTGTAGTAATCTCCTTCAAGGAATCGACGACGAGCTTGCATCATCTCTTTGTTGTCACCAGGATCTTTAGAACGTTTGTGGTGCGCTGGCATCAAGTTAACGTAGCCTTCTTTTGCTAAGTCAAACTGATGATTGTTTTCGCACTTAAACGTTTTTTCATTTAACGCTAGAGCTTGGTGGCATAGAGGGCATTGATAGTTCATGACGATCTCGAACAGAAAGTAGGGCGGCAAATTCTATCAAAAAGCATGGTCTCAAGTGAAACAAAAAGAGCCGACTGGGTCGGCTCTTATTAAGTATTAGTGGAAGAAGTCGACTTGCTCTTTCAAGTTTCGTGCTTGTTGTTGAAGTTCAATGGCACTTTGCGAGGTTTTTGCGCTCGTGTTGCGGCTTTCTCGGTTAAGTTCACTGATAGAATGGGCATTTGCTGCAATTTCTTGTGAAACTTGAGCTTGTTCTTCTGAAGTCGCTGCAATGGCGTCGGCTTGAGAGGCTATCGACTGCACTTGTACTGCGATGGCTTCTAATGCTGTGCCCGCGTCTTGTGCTTTGTCCAAGACCTGGTTTGCACTGCGTTGGCTGTCTGTCATCATATTAACTGCATTATGAGTCGACCCTTTTAGTTTCTCGATAATTTCCACGACATCTTGAACTGAGCTTTGGGTTCGGTGCGCAAGTGTGCGCACTTCATCTGCTACAACTGCGAAGCCACGGCCTTGCTCACCTGCTCGTGCTGCTTCAATGGCGGCATTCAAGGCAAGTAAATTGGTTTGCTCAGCAATTTCATCAATCATTTTAGTGACGGTTTGAATACTCTCGCTATCGCGATTTACTTGCTCGATAGCCGTTGCTGATTGATCCAATTGATCGTTAAGTTGAGCAACGTCGATACATACGCCTTCAACAATCGCGAGACCAGATTGACTATCAGTATTTGCTGAGCGTACGTTTTCCGCAATGCTTTCGACTTGTTGTGCGACAGATTGAGCGGAAGAGGCCATTTCTTCAATCGCTGTCACAACTTGCTCGACTTCTTGTTGTTGTCGGTCGGCTTGGGTCAAATTGCTATGTGCATCGTTGGCAACGCTGGTGGAGTTGCTCTCCACTAAGTCGCTTGTTGAACGGATCTTACCAACGAGTTCATTGAGCTGACTTGCCATACTGGCGACACCCGAGCTCAGGTTCGTAATTTCATTCTTTGATGCTTTACGAGACGCTGGAATGTTCAAGCTGACTTCGCCGCCCGCTAAGCGAGTCATGTATGAGTTTAGAGTCGTGAGAGGTTGTAAGCTGCGATTCAAGAAAAGTGTCAGTACAACAAAAGTAATGATTGCCGCTACCGAAGAAATGATGGCAATGAGTGTGAGAAGCGTGTCGCTACCTTTTGTTACTTCTTTGATAAACGTACCACCTAGCAGTTTCCAGTTCCAACCTGGAACCTCTGTGTAGACAAGATACTTTTCGCCTACGTTACCTTGGTACTCGAAAGGGTAGCGAATTAATCCACTAGATTGTTCGAAAATCTGGCCAAAAGGCTTGTGACCATTGTAGTCGGCGACTTCTAGTATTGACGAATCTGAGCCGCTTTTTGCTGGATGAAGTAGGTATTTACCAAGATTGTTTTCGTCGTTATCAACGATAATGGTGTAACCAGTGTCGCCCCATTTTATCTCTTCGAGTGCATCGAACAAGGTTTGTGTCGCTTGGTCTACTGGTAAGCCAATAAACGATAGGCCTGCTACCTTTCCTGTCGCATCTTTGATTGGGGCATAGTAGGTAATGTAGCGCTCGCCATACAATTTAATTTGAGCGTAATACGGTTGTCCTGCTTTAAGTTGCTGATAACCAGGATGGTTGATGCCTAGCGTGGTTCCGACCGCTCGCTGACCTTGTGGATCTTTTAGGGAGGTGGACACCCGAATAAAGTCGTCACCCAATGGTGCGAATAGCGTTGCTATAGCGCCGGTATCACGTGTGAAACTGTCGACCAACTTGGTGTCATTAATTAAGCTTTCACTGTATTGAGTGATGTTTGGTACTTCATGTCCCATGAAGTCAACCGTGTAATTTTCGACATAGACACCGGCAAGGTAGCCATTGCGAAAAGTAGATTCGAGGACTTTAGCGGTGTGCAGGTAAGCATCGAATTGGCCAGCAATGGTTTTTGCCATTGATTCTACTTTAGATTGGTGTTCTTTCAGTGTGCTTTCCAATAGAACATCGGAAGCGTTGCGGTAAACAAGCGCTGCAATACTGCTGAAAGCAATGAATAGACACAAAGTGATCACCAGTTTCAACTGGAATCCGACACTTTGATTTCGGTATCTCTCTAACATAGACTAATTCCTGATATTTTTATTATTTATGAGTTTTGTATCGGTATGCTATCGGTTTATATGATCAATTTTTTTGATATTTATTAATGAAACCGTCAAAAGTGACCAGTAACCAATAAGTTAGTAAAGATAGGACCATCTAAGCAGAGCTTTTATTACAAAAAAAGCCGGGTATCCCGGCCTTTATATGGTGATTCTTACTGCGCTGAAATGACAGTGACAAGTTCATGTGTCTCACCTGGTTGGAGCGTTTGACCTTGCTCAATACTTGGTGCATGAACAGCAGACTCCACACACAACATGGTTTGATAACCATCGTCAGCCATGTCACCCATGCTTTGCGCACCTTCTGCCCAAGGGTTCCATAATACTGCTGAGTTGTGGCCTTGGTTGTGTACGCTTAGCGTACGATCCAATACCGGGTCTTTTACCAAAATTTTCGCTTCTGGTTGCGTGTAAACGCGATCAATGGTGTCAGTTAGTTGTAGAACATTACCACCTTGGCATACCGCATCAGCTTTCAAGCTATCAATGTACTCGGCACCCATGCCTGTCGTTTGTGCTTGCTTAATGTCTCCAACGTTTAGGTAAGTATGTAATGCGCCAGAGAAGGTCCAAGCCTCGTCATCAATGTTCATGACTTTGAGCGTCACTTTTAGCTCATCGCCCACTTCAATCACCAAACGAGCGTCAAACATATGGGGCCAAATATCGTGGATTTCTTCTGTCGGGAACAGAGCAAGTTCAACAATCACACCGTTATGGTTCTCACGATGTTCAACCAACTCCCATTCTGCGGTGCGGGCAAAGCCGTGAGCTGGAGCAGCAATACGCCCAAACCAAGGCCAACAAACCGGAATGCCACCGCGAAGAGCAGCTTTACCATCGAAGACAGCTTTTTCGCTCATCCAGATCAGATCTTCTTGACCTTTAGGCGTGAACGACACGACATGACCACCGTGTAGCGAGATGCCTGCCGTTGCTTTGTCATGAATCACGCGGACGATTTTTATCTGATCAACTTCAACGATAGTGACGTTATCAGATAGCACCGTTAGGGCTGGGAGAGTTTTTAAATCCATGTGTAGTTTCCTATCGCTGGGGGAGAGCTTTTAGACGCGCTTCGCACATTAAATGCAACATCGAGCCTGCATTCTCTCAAATTCCAGATACAAAAAAGGCGACTCTAGAGCCGCCTTTTCTTTAACGAAGTTATTCGCTAATTGCTAACTTTCTAATTACTTAGAGATGTGAGCGATTAGGTCTAGAACTTTGTTTGAGTAACCGATTTCGTTGTCGTACCAAGATACAACCTTAACGAATTTGTCAGTTAGCGCGATACCAGCTTTAGCATCGAATACTGAAGTGCAAACTTCGCCGATGAAGTCTTGAGATACAACTGCATCTTCAGTGTAGCCTAGAACGCCTTTTAGTTCGCCTTCAGAAGCTTCTTTCATCGCTTTACAGATGTCTTCGTAAGAAGCACCGTTAACTAGGTTAACAGTTAGGTCAACTACAGAAACGTTAGCAGTTGGTACGCGGAAAGCCATACCAGTTAGTTTGCCGTTTACTTCTGGAAGTACAACGCCTACAGCTTTAGCAGCACCAGTTGAAGATGGGATGATGTTTTGAGAAGCACCACGACCACCGCGCCAGTCTTTAGCAGAAGGACCATCTACAGTTTTTTGAGTTGCTGTAGTTGCGTGAACTGTAGTCATAAGACCAGATTCGATACCGAACTTGTCGTTAAGAACTTTAGCGATAGGCGCTAGACAGTTAGTAGTACAAGAAGCGTTAGAAACGATGTCTTGACCAGCGTAAGTGTCGAAGTTTACGCCGTTAACGAACATTGGAGTAGCGTCTTTAGAAGGACCAGTTAGTACAACTTTTTTCGCGCCAGCAGTGATGTGCTTACGTGCAGTCTCGTCAGTTAGGAAAAGACCAGTTGCTTCAGCTACAACGTCAACACCGATTTCGTCCCATTTTAGGTCTTCAGGGTTGCGCTCTGCAGTAACACGTACAGTTTTACCGTTAACGATTAGGTTACCGCCTTCAACTTCAACAGTACCGTTGAAACGGCCGTGAGTTGAGTCATACTTAAGCATGTATGCCATGTAATCTACGTCGATAAGGTCGTTGATACCTACAACTTCGATGTCAGCACGCTCTTGCGCTGCACGGAATACGAAACGACCGATACGGCCAAAACCGTTAATACCTACTTTGATAGTCATTATAGTTGCTCCACAACTTAATTTCTGATTAAAGATAACTGGTAGTAAAATTACAGAATCCAGTAAACATCTGCAAGTGATAATCGGACTTAACTTGTTTAAAGTCAAAAAAAAGCGACGCTTTTTTTAACAATTCTTTGCAAATGTACGTTTTTTAAACTTTTGACTGATTCTTCTGTAGCCCAGTTGGCGTAATATAACTGGTGAGATAAGTGCTCTTATCAAATTAATTACGCATGGTGTCCTGGTGAGAAAGTATGTGCTACAACTGTTAAGAGAAGCAAGTTTTTTGCTAAAAAAGTCAATACCAAGAACAGTAAATAAGGAGCCGAAAGTCGTGGAACAAAGCGGGAAAAAAGTGACGAAGTCAGATGAACAGTGGCGTGAGCAACTGTCTGATGAAGAGTTCCGTGTTTGCCGAGAGCAAGGTACAGAGCCTCCTTTCAGCGGTAAGCTACTGCATAATAAGGAAACTGGTGTTTATGCTTGTACTTGTTGTAATGCCCCTCTCTTTGTCTCTGATAACAAGTATGACTCTGGCTGCGGATGGCCAAGTTTTGATGCGCCTATCAACGATCAAGCGGTGCGCTATTTAGAAGATCTAAGTCACGGAATGGTACGTACAGAGATTCGTTGTGCAACGTGTGATAGCCATCTAGGGCACGTTTTTGAAGATGGCCCACAGACCACAGGAGAGCGTTTTTGTGTTAATTCTGTGTCGTTAATTTTCAACAAATCAGAATAATAACGACAAAATTGTGCTCGAGATTGTTTTATCCTTTCAGGATGATTCATGCTCAACGGTGATCTGAGTGTCGCTCGACTTAAACGAAAAACTCCCGCTCATTGCGGGAGTTTTTCGTTTATATCTCAGTGGGTATCATTGCTGGGGAATAGATACCTTTCTCTATGGCTTTCGCCACCGATTCGGCTAATTCATCCAACTGCTTATATCGCTCTGGATGACTGAAATTGAACATACGTTGGAGCTGCTTTTCATCAGCAAGCGGTACGTCGAATCTCTTCGCGACCATTGCCCATAGATACGCTTGCTCTTTGTCTCCAAGCCCCTGATGAATACTTGCCATTGACTTGAGAATGACCGGATTGATGTTGTCTTCATCAGATAAAGACAACGCGTTATTAAGAAGCTCCAGGGTTTTCTTGGTATCTCGGTTGGTATAAAAAGTGGCTAATGCATATTGCATCTCAGCATTATTTAATTGGGGAGACCCTTCCATTTGTAAAAATGCGCGCCGAGCTTGAGTATCTCCCGTTTGAGACCATAAAAAATACAAAGTAGCCGGGTCTTCTGAGCCTTTTAACTCGTTTACAATGCGCTCTAGCTCATCAATACTGTGTACCAATGCATTAAAGCGTTGTCTTTTGAGAGCACTTTGATCAATAGGGGTGATCTGGGAGGCGAGTTCTAAGCATTTCCTATATTCAGCGACCAGACCGTATTCGATGATTTGGTTTGCTTCCGATGGGTTTTTCAATTGCTCAAACCGATGCCAAACCAAATTTGTTCTTGGAATTCGACATTGGCCGTCATCCATATTGAGCTGCTCGCAACGCAGTTCTGGTGTTTTTTGGCACAACTCTTCGGTTGTCACGTTACCTTCAAAACAGCCCGATAGCGCAAAACATGCGAGGCTGAGAAGTAACCAGTTTGTTCTTTTCATGGCTTTGCTTGTGATCCGTTACACCAATTCATTTTCGTATTCTTGACTCAGTTTCTTAACCCGTTATGTTCTGTAAATAGAATGTAATAAGAAGGTACACTATGGACGCAGAACAACTATTACAAGCGATGACTCCAGAAGTTTATGATCGCTTAGTCTATGCAGTAGAAACGGGAAGATGGCCTGAGGGTACAACACTTTCTAAAGAGCAGCGAGATTCGTGTATGCAAGCTGTGATGTTGTATCAATCAAAACATAATACTGATGCGCAGCATATGACGGTTGCAGCCGGTGGTGAAATCAGTTTTAAATCAAAACAAGAGCTTAAAAAACAATTCAGCGGAGAAGAGAGAGATATTGTTCGTGTGAATCCGAACATTGATTAATCCTTACGCCTTATTTCTCAAAATTTTATTATTTTGATTTTGAAAGAAAAAAGCCCAAACTGTATTGGGCTTTTTAGATCGTAGAAAGCTTGAACTTACAGGCTCATTTCACCACGCAGTACTTGTTGCATTCTCTCTTTTACTTCTTCGTAAGAAAGGTTTTGGCTTAGAAGGTAGTGTAGTTTTGCCAGCGCCGCTTCGGGCGTCATGTCAAAGCCACTGATAACACCAGAGTCTGCGAGCGCACAACCTGTGGCATATCCGCCCATATTCACTTTACCTGCCAAACACTGAGTTAGGTTTACGACAATAACGCCGCGCTCAGAGGCTTCTTTCAGGTGACCAAGCAGCTCAGGGTTCTGAGGAGCATTACCGACACCAAAAGTCAGAAGAATCATCGCATTCACGGGCTGACGAAGCGTGTTGCGGATAACTTCGTGTGAAATACCAGGGTACATGGTGATCACACCGATTGGTTGTGGCGTGATGTTGTGAACCTTAAACTCACCTTCTGGTTGTGCACCAACGGTTACGCTGTTGCTAACTTGAATATTGATCCCAGCTTCCAATAGTGGAGGAAGGTTTGGTGAAGTAAAGGCATTAAAACCGTCTGCATGAGATTTTGTGCTGCGGTTACCACGCATCAATTGATTATTGAAGAACAAAGTTACTTCGTTGATCGGGTAGTTTGCCGCAATATGTAGCGCGTTTAATAGGTTTGCTTGGCCGTCAGAACGCAGCTCTGCGAGAGGGATTTGTGAACCCGTTACAATCACTGGCTTACCAAGGTTTTCAAGCATGAAAGACAATGCGGACGCTGTGTACGCCATGGTGTCAGTACCATGTAGGATAACGAAACCATCGTATTTGTCATAGTTGTCACGAATATCATTCGCAATCTGCTGCCAGTCAGCAGGTGTCATATCTGATGAGTCAATCAGAGGGTCGTATTCGTGGATGGTGTAATCCGGCATTTCAGGACGATGGAATTCGGGCATGCTTGCTAATTGCTTTTCCATAAAGCCAGCAACAGGCACATAGCCGTGGTCGGATTTTTGCATTCCGATGGTACCACCGGTGTAAGCGATGTAGATGTGTTTTCTAGTCATCGTTTTTTCTTTCGTGTAGGGGAACAGAGGCGGGGATTATATACCTAAATAACCTTGAGATGCGAGGCTATACGCACAGCATCAGAAAGTCATCTGAGGAGATGCAAAGCCTAATAAAAAGGGCACTTCAAGTAGAAGTGCCCTTTGTAATATTGATGGAAAAACTACTGCACTTGGCAGTTCAAACAAAATGCGTATTGACCTTTAGGATCGTTGAAGCTTTGGAGCAAGCTTGCGTCTTGTTCGAATTGTTGAGCTACGGGTTGAAGACTTTTTGGTAGCAAGCTTGTAGCATCAATACCTAGAGAGACTTTCACCTGTTTCATAAACTCTTGTAGAAATAGTTCAGTAGGTGAAAGAGGCTCTTCTACCCAGTAAATGCCATAATCGGTCACGTTCGCTAGTTTCGCCGCTAGCTCTACAGCATCATCAAAGTCACCCATTTGATCGACAAGACCAAAGGATAGTGCATCTTGGCCAGTCCAAACTCGACCTTGAGCAACTTTGTCAACTTCCTCTAGAGACATATCGCGATTCTCGCCAACTAGAGAAATAAAGCGCTTGTAACCGTGTTCGATACCTAATTGGAACACTTGAGACGCGCCCTCAGAAAGGCCAGTGGTAATACCGTCACCTGAGAACGGCGATGTGCCAACGCCATCAGTGTTAATACCTAACTTGCTAAAGCCTTTTTCAAACGTGGTGATGACACTAAATATACCAATGGAGCCCGTCAGGGTTGTTGGCTGAGCAACGATTTTGTCTGCGCTCATTGAAATCCAATAACCACCAGAAGCAGCCAAACTCGACATGGATACAACAACCGGCTTACCTGCTTGCTTCAGAGCTTCTACTTCGTTACGAATCACTTCAGAAGCAAAGGCACTGCCTCCTGGACTATCTACTCGTAATACGACCGCTTTCACTTTTTCATCATTGCGTGCTTGACGCAGCAAGCTTGCGACTGTGTCACCACCAACAGTTCCGCGAGGTTGTTGACCGTCCATAATCGCGCCACTTGCTAGAACAACGGCGATGTCGTGCTGAGGTAGTGTGTAATCGGGACGAATCGTTGCAAGGTAGTCGTAGTAACCAATCGCGTTGTAGCTGTCTTTGCCGTCACTGCCAAACTGTTTTGCAAATAGAGTGCGAATGTCTTGGCGTGTAGCAAGTTCATCCACTAGCCCCAATTTGACTGCGAGCTGAGCAATATCGCCATTTACAGACTTCATCTCGTTAATCAGCTCATCCATGGTTGGATTAAGCACTTTCGCATCAATGTTTCGGTTTGTTGTTACGTCATCAACAAAAGCACTCCACAATTGAGTAACCCAACGTGTTGCTGACTCTTTCGCCGCATCGGACATGTCATCACGAATAAAAGGTTCGATAGCGGATTTATAAGTACCTACGCGAAAAACATGAGTAGAAACGTCAAGCTTTTCAAGTAACGTTTTGTAGTACATTGAGTAAGCGCTGTAACCTTTAATCAATACACCACCATCAGGTGCCAGATAAACTTTGTCAGCGTAACTTGCCAAGTAATATTGGCTTTGGTTGTAGAAATCACCTACGGCGTAAACGGGTTTGCCTGACGCTTTAAATTCGTTCAACGCTTTCGCGATGTAACGTAGTTTCGTGAGATTTGTTTCTGGCATGTCTCGCAGTGCTAGCACTAATCCAGACACTTTAGGATCGTCTTTCGCGTAGCGAATGGTATCAACGATATCGAAAAGGACGTTTTCTTTCGGTAACTCATTACCCAAAAGGGAACCAGCAAAAGAGTCCATTGGGTTTACATAACGTCTTTGTTCGACAATTGGGCCTGAAAGGTTCATCACCAATGCCGATTCTTTTTCGACGACAGGTTGACCGTCTCCGGTATAAGTAAAGGCAAAGTAGAAAACGGCAATCATCAGCAAGAAAATTAGGTTTGCCAGTGCGAGTCTGATGAAAGTGATACTTTTCCATATCCCTTTAAATATCAAACCAATAAATTTGAAGAGTTTTTTCATCTTGTCTCCATAACGAGATAGTTACGCCGAGTCTAACAAAGTATGGGTTCTTATCTCTAAGATCTCAAAAGATAACATTTTTTTAGCTTATCACGACCACTCAACAATTGGCATATTTTCACACGAGATTGATCGGTGTTACAAAAATGTAAACGCTTGTTTGATTTTTTGGTTGAGCAGGCTTAATCTGGTCAGACCATGATAATAACAATGGATGTTAAGTGATGTCTGCCATGTACCCAAACCTATTAAAGCCACTGGACCTCGGTTTCACACAATTACGAAACCGAGTTCTGATGGGATCAATGCACACGGGCTTAGAAGAGCACAAAGAAGGATTACAGAAGCTCGCTGCTTTTTATGAAGAACGCGCGAAAGGCGGTGTCGGACTGATTGTAACCGGAGGTTTTTCTCCTAACTTACGCGGTCGTTTACACCCGTTGAGTGCTGAATTCAGCAAGCCAAAACATGCTAAAGCCCATAAAGTTGTGACAGAAGCGGTGCACAAGCACGGTGGTAAAATTGCGTTGCAAATTCTCCATGCTGGGCGTTATGCAATGCATCCATTCTCGCAAAGTGCATCTGGCATTAAAGCGCCGATTGCAAAGTTTGCTCCGAGTGAAATGAGCGACCGCCAGATAAAGAAAACCATCGACGCGTTTGCTAATAGTGCGGAGTTAGCACAGCTTGCTGGTTATGATGGCGTCGAGTTAATGGGCTCGGAAGGTTACTTGATAAACCAATTCTTATGTAAACGTACTAATATGCGTTACGACGAATGGGGTGGCAGCTATAAAAAACGTATGCGTTTTCCGCTAGAAATTGTTAAAGCGGTACGCAAGGCGGTGGGTGACAAGTTCATCATCATCTTCCGTCTTTCTATGCTGGATCTTGTCGAGCAGGGCAGCACTTTTGAAGACGTTATCGAATTGGCGAAAGCACTTGAAGAGGCTGGCGTCACGATTATTAATACGGGTATCGGTTGGCATGAGGCTCGAATTCCGACCATTGCGACTCAAGTACCACGTGGTGCGTTTACATGGGTTACGGAAAAAGTTAAACCTCACGTTTCGGTTCCTATTATCACTTGCAACCGTATAAATACGCCAGATGAAGCAGAACGCATTTTATCTTCAGGTCATGCCGACATGGTTTCGATGGCGCGCCCATTCTTGGCCGATCCTTACTTTGTTGCTAAAGCCGAACAGGAAAAAGCGCAGCTTATTAATACGTGTATTGGTTGTAATCAGGCGTGTCTAGATAACGTGTTTAAAGGTAAGCGCGCCAGTTGCTTAGTGAACCCTCTAGCGTGCTATGAAACCGAAATTGTTGTTGAACCAGCCTTTAAGAAGAAAAACATTGCAGTTGTTGGTGCTGGCCCTGCGGGCTTGGCTTGTGCGACCACACTGGCTGAACGTGGCCATAAGGTTGATTTGTTCGAAAAGAACGACCGCATCGGTGGTCAGTTCCGTCTTGCGATGCAGATCCCTGGTAAGGAAGAGTTTCGAGAGACGATACGATATTTCGCTAACCGTATTGATGAAACAGGCGTGAATCTGCACTTATCGACGGAAGCGAACTATGACTTACTCACAGAATATGATGAGATAGTGATGGCATCGGGTGTTGAGCCACGTAAAGTCAATATTGATGGAATTGATAACCCAGAGAAAGTCGTCGACTATCAAACTCTCATTCGAGACAAAACGCCAGTCGGTGAGAAAGTGGCTATCGTAGGTGCTGGTGGCATTGGCGTAGATGTCGCGACCATGCTCACAGAGCCAGTTGGACAAACGTTGGATGACTGGTTGCATGAATGGGGAATCGACAAGGAGATGTCTCAGCCGGGCGGTTTATACCCTTACCCTGATGCGGTCAGCGATAAAGAAGTCTGGGTACTTCAGCGTCGTAAAGGTCGTGTAGGTAAAGGTCCGGGTAAAACGACAGGTTGGATCCATAAACGTACCCTTGAAAAACGGGGCGTACATTTAGTCGGCGGCGTGTCTTACGATAAAATTGATGATCAAGGTTTGCACATTCATGTAGACGGAAGCGCGCAGGTACTTAATGCAGACAAGGTTATCATTTGTGCTGGGCAAGAGTCTGTACGTCCGTTTGAAGATAAATGGTCTGAACTTGGAGAGAAGATTCATATCATTGGCGGAGCTGACCATGCGGGTGAACTTGATGCTGTGCGTGCGATTCGTCAAGGTGTTAAATTGGCGGTAAAACTCTAGCCTTTTAATGTGTGTTTACCATAAAAGCTGCGCTTTGAGCGCAGCTTTTTTGTATAGAACTAGTCACTGATATCTGGCAGTTGTTTGGCCATTACCACGCCAGCAAAAGTAATAAAAGAGAACACTAACACCACAGCTGAAAGGCTCAAGAAGTTCGACATAACACCAAGAGAGCTCATTAGAAGCAGCATTATCCCAACCACTGTGTTACTCACGGCTACATAGCTCGTACGTTTGTCACCTTCTGCGATATCAACTAAATAGGTTTTTCGTCCGACTCGTATTCCGTCGTGGGCAATACAAACACAAAAGTAAAGCAGAGGAATCACGAATAGGAAGCTTTGGCTAGCGGTGACCCATGTATCGTAAACAAATAACACAACACCAAGTAGCGCGCTCATCATTGCGCCTATGACCATCACACTGCGGCTAGAACGATCGGACATTCTTCCCCAGAAAGGACCTGACACAAAGGAGGCCAAGCCACTCGCAAACATAAAGAGAGCTAGCACCCAGAGCTGTCCACCCAGAGATTGCTGTGCCAGCACAACGTAGTACGGTGCACTCAGCGCAGAACATAAAAATAGTGTCCGCGTGATAACGAATCGACGAAAGGTCACGTCTGTCTTAAGTAACGCGAGTTGTTTAAATGCTTCGAGGACGCCATTTCTACCACCGTCTACCTCACCGGCATACTCATTAATTCGCGCATAGACGAATGCCGCGATGAGCCATATGACGCCCGCTAAGCCTAAACTCAGACCGTAAAAGCGCTCTGTCGGCTCTACGTCCCATAACCAGGCTAGTGCCAGAAGGCTAGCGAAAAGCAGCGTAACCAGGCCAGCAGCGCTTGAAGACCAGCCGTTGACTTGACCTCGTTGGTTTTTAGGGATGGTTTTGCCCAATACATCTTTTGATGCGACGGAATTTAAACCGCGTGAGAGGCTGAAGATCACAAGACATGCAATCACACCATAACCCGCAGCTGCTCCTGTTAGAGTTAATGCGACCAATCCGATTGCAAATATGGAAAGAGCCTGCAAGATGCTGCCAATTACCCAGACCCATTTTCTTACTGGAATGCGTCGGATGTAGTGCGCGATGCTAAGTTGTGGGATAAGGGATCCTGACTCACGAATAGGAACTAGCCAACCAATTAAGTAAACCGGAGCCCCGAGACTTTGTAGTATCCACGGCAACGTGACTTTAGGGTTGATTAACGCATCGCCGACCTTCGTTAAAAACTGAGCGAGAATGATTTTAACAAAGTTGCCGGGAACTTGATGACAAGCTGATTCAGGAATCGCCTTACAGGCACGGGCATCTTCGTCATTAACGATCTTTTCGTAAATGCTGTTTTGTTTGTCCTTGTTCATCAACCTGCCTATGTTCAACTTATTCATTTCGCGAATAAATTAACATTAAACCCAGTTTGATGTTAAGTGAAGCACGTTATCAAGCCCACAGAAAACCGGTTGTTATTCGCAGGAGCAGATTGTGCTAAAGTGGCGTAAACAAAATAACAACGATATTCAATAAGGATTCTTTCATGGACGCTCTCGATCTTTTGCTCAATCGCCGATCTATCGCGAAGTTATCTGCGCCTGCACCAGAAGGTAAAGCACTTGAGAACATCATTCGTGCCGGCCTTCGTGCGCCTGACCATGCGGGATTAACCCCTTGGCGTTTCGTTATCGCACAGGGCGATGGTTTGAAAAAACTGTCAGATATCTTGGTAAAAGCGGCAGAAGCTGAAAATAGTGATGAAGCGGTGGTCGAAAAGGTAAAGAATGCCCCATTTCGCGCACCAATGGTGATCACGGTGATTGCTAAAGTAACAGAACATGAGAAAGTACCAGCACTAGAGCAACACTTATCTGCGGGATGCGCTGTACAAGCGATGCAAATGGCAGCCGTAGCGCAAGGCTTTCAAGGGTTTTGGCGCTCAGGTAAGTGGATGTTCCATCCAGAAGTTCATCAAGCATTTGGTTTAGAAGGTGACGATGAGATTGTTGGTTTCTTGTACTTAGGCACGCCTGGTTGTACACCGATGAAAGTTCCTGAGCGTGACCTTTCTCAGTTTGTTGAGTTTCTATAACTGAGCATCTAGGTAAATTGACTGTTTATTTATACAGTTTTTCTTGATTTGTTAGGGCTACATTCGTTAATGTGGCCCTAATTATATTTATTTCCAAAACGTTATGTCTCGTCTGTTTATTGCTGAAAAACCAAGCTTAGGCCGTGCGATTGCCGCTGCACTGCCAAACCCTCAAAAGAAAGATCAAGGATTCATCCGCTGTGGGAACGGGGATATCGTTACTTGGTGTATCGGCCATTTGCTCGAACAAGTCGAACCTGACGCTTACGATGAGCGTTATAAAAAGTGGAATATGGCAGATTTACCAATTGTTCCGCAGCAATGGCAGCTCAGACCGAGGAAAAGCGCAAGTAAGCAATTAACAGTGATTCGTAAATTGCTCAAAGAAGCTAACGAAGTCATTCATGCAGGAGACCCAGATCGAGAGGGTCAGCTGTTAGTTGATGAAGTTCTGGACTATTGCAAGTTATCTAAAACCAAGAAGGAATCTACACAGCGTTTGCTGATTTCCGACTTAAACTTACCTGCGGTTAAACGCGCACTCAGTTCTATGCGCAGTAATCGCGAGTTTATCCCACTTTCAGTTTCTGCATTGGCCCGCTCTCGGGCTGATTGGCTGTATGGTATGAACATGTCTCGTGCTTATACCTTGCTTGGTCAAAAAGCAGGGTATCAAGGTGTTCTCTCGGTAGGGCGAGTGCAAACGCCAGTTCTTGGCTTAGTGGTGCGTCGTGATGAAGAAATCGAAAACTTTGTCCCGAAGGACTATTTTACCCTACATGCTCTGATCCCATATCAAGATGCCAATGGTACTTTTGATATTCGTGCTCGTTGGAAGCCAAGTGAGGCATGCAAGCCTTGGCAGGACGAAGAAGGTCGAGTGTTAAACCGTAAGTTGGTGGAAAATGTTGCAAACCGCATCGCAAATCAACCTGCAAAAGTGACGGAGTCGGAACAAAAGCAAACCAAGCAATCAGCACCATTACCTTATTCGTTATCTGCCTTACAGATCGATGCCGCGAAGCGCTATGGTATGAGTGCGCAACAAGTACTAGATACTTGTCAGGCATTGTATGAAAAGCACAAGCTGATCACTTACCCGCGTTCAGATTGTCGCTATTTACCGATGGAACACTACTCACAAGCAGGGACGGTGACAGCTGCTATTGCGAATAACGCAAAAGAGTTGCAAGTTGCCGTTCAGGGAGCAGACTTAACATTAAAGTCCAAAGCCTGGAACGATAAAAAAGTGGATGCGCACCATGCGATTATCCCTACACCGAAGCAAGCTAATGTGAATGCGCTTTCCGGCAATGAGATGAAAGTGTATCAATTGATTGCGCGCCAGTACCTCATGCAGTTCTATCCGGCGGCGGTTTACGCAGAAGCGAAATTGGTTTTCGATATCGCTGGTGGTACGTTTGTCGCGAAAGGTCGTCAGTTAGTTTCGCCGGGTTGGAAAGCGCTAATGGGCAAAACTGACAAGGAAGATGAAGGTATTGATGCCGTGCCACCGCTACCCGAAGGCACCGTGTTAACTTGTCGTGAAGGGGAAATAAAAGACCGAAAAACCGAGCCACCAAAGCATTTTACCGAGGCATCGTTGTTGCAAGCGATGACCGGGATCGCCCGTTACGTTGCGGATAAAGAACTGAAAAAAATCCTTCGTGACACTGATGGGCTAGGCACGGAAGCGACTCGCGCTGGTATTTTGGACACGCTGTTCAAACGCCAACTGCTTACGCGTCAAGGTAAGTCAATTCTCAGTTCTCCTGCGGGAAGAGGTCTCATTCATGCCTTGCCAGAAGATTCAACATACCCTGATATGACGGCTCATTGGGAGCACCAGTTACAAGGTATGGCAGAGAGAAATCAAGCATATCAGCCGTTCATGCAAGCACTGGAACAACGCATTGATAGCTTGATGGCACAAGTAAAAGCAGGCCCTATCCCTGATTCATTACGTCATCTACCCAAGGTGGAACGTCCTGCGTTTAAACGTAAAAAGCGCAGTTATTCAAAGAATGGTGGCGCGACTAAATCTCGTGCAACCAAAGGTAAGCAGGCATAGGACAAGCGCGGCGTAATTAAACTCCGCGCATGCTTGAAAATAGATTACTCGAACAGATCACCGTGGTTTTGGATCGCACCTCTTACTTCACCTTGAGTTAACACGCGTTTGTCCAGTACCTCTTTCACCTGGTTGCCCAAGTCAACTAATGTATCTCGATTCGCTTGAGTTTGGCGTTTACCAGCACTTCTCAAGCAGTAATTTAGTTCGTGCTCTTCGCTAAAATTAACCAAATCCCTATCTGCTGCCATCGTGCTTTCTCCTTATTTGTTCTACTTTTTCCTAAGTCTGGATTGGATGTAGATAAATTCAAGTTAGATTGCGCGAATTATGCTGGTGGATCACTGATGAACATTATGTTTGCCAACCAAGTCACGATTATGAAGCCTGGCTTTGATGGTATTTGGTTTAGTGATGGTTGTGTCTTAATGCTGCTACCAAGGTAACTCAGTACCATCGTAGTTAATAAATCGACCTGAAAGCTGCGGTGTGCTCAGTTCTATCACGTTCGCGAGGCTCTGTGCGGAGGTTTGCGTATCTATCAATGCATTTGGCCCACCCATCGCCGTTTTTACCCAACCAGGGTGAAGCGCTAAAACGGTAAATCCTTCAGGTGTTAAATCATTACTCAAGCTTTTCACAACCGAGTTAAGCGCCGCTTTCGATGAGCGATAAACATAGCCGCCGCCGGACGTATTTTCGGTCATACTGCCGACTTTTGATGAGATACAAGCAATCTTTTTCATCTTGCCTTGTTGTAAGCGAGGGTAACAGTACTCAACCAGTTTTAACGGAGCAATGGTGTTTACTTCGAAGACTTTACGCCATGCTTCTACGTCAGTGTTTCCAAAGCCATATCCCTTGGGGCCGTAATATCCTGCATTATTGATGAGTAAGTCGATGGCAGGGAGTTTATCGGCAAGCTTAGCGACTTGTTCGTAGTGAGTGACATCCAGTTCGTGCAAAACCAGATTGCTGAATTGTGAGGCTAGAGTTTGTAGTTCTGAACTGTTCTCTAAGGAACGGCTAGTAGCATGTACTTGGTGGCCTTGCTTCAGGTACAGCTCAGTTAAGCTAAGGCCAATGCCGCGATTTGCTCCGGTAATAAAGACGGTTTGACTCATACAAACACCTATGTTTTTTTGATTTCAGTTGAAAGTCATTGTGTTAGCTAAGCACAATAAAATCAACCAACCACCACGCACCAACAACGAGAGATGAAAATAGGGACAGAGCACAAAGAGAGCCAAACAGTGCGCCGAGAATAGCAAAGAAAGTAGAATTCATATGTATATTAAATTTAATTGATATTGAAAATCATTATCAATTAAATTGCATTTTATTCAACCCTTGAAGTTGATACTATTTCGTTACCATTGTTATTAAGAATTTCTCATGCTGCCACTTATCTACCACCCGATTTATTCTCAACTTGAGTTGCCAGAGGGGCATCGTTACCCAATTATGAAATACCAGTACCTCTATGAATCGGTATTGGTGCATATAGAGAAAGATAACTGGAAAGAGCACGCGCAGTTTTTCCAGCCCGAAGCATTAACTGTTGGGGAAGTAAAACGTGTTCATGACGAGGAATACGTCGAGTTACTTGTTAGTGGAAACATGCCAGCTGCGAAGATGCGCCGAATAGGTTTTCCTTGGAGTGAGTCTCTCATTACCAGAACGCTAACTTCAGCAGCGGGCACGGCTCTGACCGCAAAAAAGGCACTTGAGTACGGTGTGGCCATTCATTTGAGTGGTGGGTATCACCACGCACACAAAGAGTTTGGCAGTGGTTTTTGTTTATTTAATGACTTAGTGATCGCGGCCAGGCAAGCGCTCGAAGTCGAGCATGTCGATAAAGTATTGATCATTGATAGTGATGTTCACCATGGGGATGGAACAGCAACTTTATGTGACGATGAGCCAGATATCATCACGCTTTCTTTCCACTGTGATAAAAACTTCCCAGCGAGGAAGCCTCAGTCTGACCTCGATGTGCCTTTGGTGCGAGGAACAGGTGATGAGGATTTTTTAATGGCGTTTAAAGAAGTGGTCGATATGGCACTTAATCTTCATCGCCCTGATTTGGTTATCTACGATGCTGGTGTCGATATACATCAAGACGATGAGCTTGGATATTTTGATGTGTCGACGCAAGGGATTTTAGAACGTGATAGATTTTTAATGCAAACAGTGAAATCTCGAGGTATCCCTGTCGCAGCTGTCGTTGGAGGTGGATATCGAACGAATCATGCTGACCTCGTCCCAATTCATTTGCAGCTTATCAATGCCGCTAAAGAAGTCTTTATTGATGAGTAGATACAACTAGACGTAAATATCAAATTGATTCAACACTGGAACGAACGAAAAGGGCATTAATTTTTTGTGGGTTCTTTCTGAGTGTGGCGGAGTGCTTAGTTGCGTTCAAGAAGTGATAAGTGATTTGTACAAATCTTTTTAAGTCTGGAGATGCGAAAAAGCCCGCTAATTTCTTAGCGGGCTTTTTCTAAAAGTGGCGGAGAGATAGGGATTTGAACCCTAGATACGCTATTAACGTATGCCGGTTTTCAAGACCGGTGCTTTCAACCACTCAGCCATCTCTCCGTTGTTGAGGCGCATAATATAAGGCTTTGAAAATGTTGTAAACCCCTAGTTGAACTGATTGGATGTTTACTGCGCAAATTTGTGGTTTGTGTTGTTTAAATAAACAAAAACTCCCCAAAAAGGGGAGTTTGAATAGTATATGGATTGCTAGGTATTAATCGTTTTTAGAATAAAAACGCTGTAACTCAGTTAAACCTTGCATCAAAACTGGCAACTTCGGTGCATCATCTCGAAGTCGTTTGTAGTTTTTGTCATACAGCTTGTAGTTGCCAAACTTATCGATCACTGTGGTTTGTGAGCTAGTAATTAAGGCAAGCTCGCGAGTATCGCCCGCCAAGATCCAGCGACGACGACTTTCATCGAATAGGTTGCGACCACTACTGTAATCATATGGGTTGGAAGATACGCCGAGCATATCTTGCAACAGTGTAACTGAGAGGTCCAAGTGACTTGTGCTGTGATTAAATTCGCCAGCTAGCATTCCAGGCCAATGGATCACCATCGGAACTTGTAATTGATAACGGCTGTAGTTGCTGTTTGCTCCCCAGCTGTTCGTATTGGTTTCGTTAAATTCACTACCGTGATTAGAAGTGATGATTACGATGGTGTTTGTCAGTTGTCCCGTCGTTTCTAGTTCATCAATAATACCGGCGATAGTTCTATCCGCCGACTTCACTGCATATTCATAAGCTTTCTTGAATCGCTCACTTGCGGGCATTTCTTCGTCATTATTTGAAGGAATCGATTCAAAATTATCAACGGTGGTGACTTCGATGTAACTAAACCATGGCTGACTTGCTTTCTCTGCTAACCATGTATTCCAGTTTGCGATAGATTGTTTATCGGTATGAGCTTGCGTGCCATCTAGGTCTTCCGCTAAGTTCAAGTCGCGGAAAATAATTTCTGAGTAGAGATCATCTTCAAACCCACTGCCACTGAATAAACCAAAGTTGTAGCCCTGATCTTTCAGTACATCGAGCAATACTGGGGAAGCACCTTGCGCCTTGATGCTTGATGCATAACTGGTCGGTAAGCCATAGAACAAACCAAAGGCCCCGTATGTATCATTACTTGAGCTGTAATGATTACGGAAGTTCTGATTGTTTTCAGCAAACTCATAGAGGTTAGGCATCTCTTCTTGGTTCAGCGCATCCGCTCGTAAATTGTTTATGCTGATCATCAACACATTGAGCTTATTAACTCGGCGGTTAAACTCAAGCTTTTCAAGAGGGTAGTTGACTAACTCTACGTTGCCTTCGTTTTCTGCTAAACGTTTTAGGTATTCCTCACGGTCAAGTAGACCATGTTTTTCCATAAAACTCTTCGCTGTCATCGGGTAAGACAACGGGAAGTTTGAACGCTGGCTAGTAATTGGGTTGTAAAAATACGCATCTGCCCAAATGTAAACCAAATGGCTGGTCATAAAGCTGAGGAAAAAGACGGCCGCGAGAGGGCGTCCTACGTGCTTATGAGATAGTTTGCGCTGTTTTCGCCATACCCATTCGGATAGTGCGAGTTGAATAAGGAAGATCAGCGGCATCACAACAAATAAATGTTGTAGGTCAGTGCTGAGTGCACTTTTGTCTTCGCTGAATAGTAACTCCCAGACGACGGGAGTTAAGTGCAAATTGATCGACTGATACGCTTGGGTATCAATTAATAATATGGTTTGCCCAACGGTTGCGAAAATCACTGCCACCAAACGGAACAATTTCCGCGATGGCAGGATAAACGTCAACGGGAATAGAACAAGCAAGTAAAGTGCGAAAACTAGAAAGCCAAAGTGACCAACCCAAGAAACCGCCAGATAAAACTGACCAAGTAACGTCTCGGGCCAAGGAGACTGAACAATGTAGCGTGTGCCTATCAAGATCGATGCAACGATATTGAAGAATGCAAACCAGTGACCCCAACCAACTAGTCGAGATACACGTTCGCCGTATGAGTTTCCGCTGTCTACCATGTATGTGTTCTATTGTCCGTGATTAGTGTGTTTTTGGTGTTTCTAAAGAAGACATTAGCGCCTGAGCAAATTTTTCAGCAATCGCTTTGCGTTGTGAAGCAGCAACACGTTGATTTAAGACATTGGTTGCGATATTTCCGGCAATCATTAGCGTCAACTCAGGAGAAGCAGCATGTTTTTCAAGAACTGTTGCTACTTCAGCAAGAATTTTTTCTACTTGCTCGTCAGTATATTTAGATGTAATCGGCATAAAGACTCTAATAATGATAGTAAAAGCGGCTTATGATAACCTACAATGCCCATCAACTAAAACCTTGTAGCAAGATAAAATCACTATGAGTCTTCATCTTTCAAACGTTATTCTGCATCAACTGTGCAAAAACGATCAGGACGAGCTGGTTGTAAACTTTCGTCCAGCATCATTAGAGAACGATGCATCTACAGAAAACTTAGTCGCTGAGCTTCACCGAGTATTCCATTCTAAAGCTGGTAAAGGTTTTGGCGCTTTCCAGTCAGACAGCGAATTTCAATTTTGGCTTCAAGAAATGCGCAAAGGAGAGCGAGATTTTTACGACTTCTCACAAATTAGTGCAAATCGCTTGAAAGAAGAGTTGATTAAGTACCCATTTGCGGATGAAGGTATCTTGGTTTTCGCTGAGTATCAGAGTTTAGCAACGGACTACTTGTTCATCGGTATCTTACCAATGAATCAGAGTTTAAAAGTGACCGAAGGTTTGGACATCAGTGCGACAGATTACCTTGATATCACCAAAATGGATATTGCCGCACGCATCGACCTGTCGAGCTACGAGACCGACAAGGAATCCAATCGTTATCTGCAATACATTAAAGGACGCGTTGGCCGTAAAGTGGCGGACTTCTTCCTAGATTTTCTGCAAGCGGATATTGGCTTAGATACTAAACAACAAAACTTAGTGTTGATGCAGGCGGTGGATGATTTTTGTGCTGACTCGAAGCTAGAAAAGCAAGAAGTGAACGAGTACAAGAAACAAGTTTACGACTACTGCAATGAGCAAATTAAATCCGGTGATGAGGTTCAAATCTCAGAGCTTTCCGGAGAGCTTCCTCAAAGCCAAGATGGCACGAGCTTTATGGATTTCACCAAAGAGCAAGGGTACGAGCTTGAAGAGTCTTTCCCAGGTGATCGTGCGACGGTTCGCAAACTGACTAAATTTGTTGGAGCTGGTGGTGGTTTGAATATTAGCTTCGATAGTCTCTTACTTGGCGAGCGTATTTTTTATGATCCAGAGACGGATACCTTAACGATTAAAGGGACGCCTCCAAATCTAAAAGATCAGTTAAGTCGCAATTAAAATCATATCGTTAAATAAAGAGAGCAAACGGCTCTCTTTTTTTATGTGAATAAGAAACATCCATAGTATATGCTTGTAATTAATGGAGATATGCGAGGGGCAAGTGTTGCTGAAGCTAAAAGAAGGAATACGGCGGTTTGTTTGGTTCTGGTTCGTTTTGTGGTGTGTTTTAGCACTTGGCATTTGGCTGCAAGCCAAACAAACGATTCAAACGATTTCGACTGTAAATGAGTTAGGAAGTAAAGTTGAAGAAGTCAGGCACTTTTTTAACTTCGATCTGCCTTACCGTGTTAAACACGTCGACCAAATTTCACTGAAACTTCAGTTGGCTTATGCAGTTCGCTTACAGCTTGAAAGTGAGTTTTCTGAAGGGAAAATCACACCAGACATCACTCAATTACTTTATACGACCGACCGATTTTTAGAAAGTGCTCGAGCTTTTGTAAGAAGTGACAGTGAATTGGTTTCGTTAGCAGAACAGTTACGAAGCAGCCGTGCTCGAACAGAAAACTCTGAGCAAATTCAGGCAATGTACTATCGCTTAGGTGCGCTTGTTTTTGAGTCTGTCTTTAGTGACTCTGCAACGAATAGCGATACTTACCGTGACTTAGACCGACTTTTTATTGAATCAGAGACGCTCTCTCCCGAAGAGCGAAGCGCTCTTCAGCGCCAGCTTGCTCAAACCTCAAGCGCACTATCTGCTCAGGCACAGGGCAGTTATTTATCCAACCACCTGCTTAATCCAGATTTCCCGAACCAGTTAACTTCGATAAATGATCAGTTGGAACAGAAGCTAATGACTTTTATTGTTTGGTTGTCTGTAATCAGTGGTTTGCTCCTTTTCCTCATTTCATGGGGAGCCTTCTCCCCAAAAACGATTCAACCGATACCACTACCCAGAACCGATGATAAAAAGTCAGAGCAAGTTGGCGATGATGAAAATGGAGCTAACGCTGTTCCCTCAGCTCAGTCAGAAAATTTTCAAAACGTCCAAATGAACGAAGAAAGTTGTAATGAGGTGAATTCATCACAAGTGGAAGTAGTGGAACGTGAGCCGTACATAGATATCAATAAAATGTTAGATTCTCTGTCTGGTGACGAGGGCGCTGTGCGGATGTTACTGGAGGTCTTTATTCAGGACCACTCTGGCGATGGCACTAAAATGTATCAGCTGTTAGAAGAGGATAAAGAGCAAGCGCAAAGAGCCGCACACAGTCTTAAAGGGGTCTCAGGGAGTTTAGGTGCAATGCCATTGCACTGTATTTCGGGTGATATTGAACTGTTGATTAAACAAGGGCAAAAAGTGCCGGAAGAGAAGTTGGCATGTTTAGATGATGTCCTAAAACAAACCATACTTTTTGCTAATAATGTTCTCAATAGTGAAAAGATAACAGAAGCGCTAACAGATTGATATTGCTCTGACTTAATGTCATAAGAGTTGAGGTAATAAAGGCTCGAACTATATGACTTAGTTCGCTTTATTCCTGTTCTATACAATTTGTTAAAGGTGTTTTCATGTCCGTTCGCCGAATGTCTTCAATGATGTTGATAGGGCTGGTTATGATGCTTTCAGGGTGTTCCCTGCTCGAAGTCAAGATCGAGAGTCAAACCGTCCCTCTTACCAAACAAGAGCTCAATATGCGTCTTTTGACTCGTGAGTATGCGCAGCAGTTTTTTGCTCAGGTTGAGCAAGCAGCAGACGCACTACACGAACAATATGAGCCTCATGATAAAGTTCATCAATCTTATATTTTACTTTGGAAGATAAATGCTGAAGAAGGCATCCAAGCTTCTGCATACCAAGTGTCCCCAATGGCTGCACTGATTGATACATGGACTTTCACGCTACAAATGGAACAGTTCTTTACTACCGCTTCTGGTAATGAGCTCTTTGCGTCTGATGAGGCCAAGTTAGTTTCCGTTTATTTAGCGAAAGAGGTAGATAAACTGGCTCAATCTTTATTGAAGAAAGAAGCATACATCAAGACACAAACGTTTGTTGCAGAGTTCGCCAAGCAGCGTCCATTCGCTGATTTAAGCATGATTAGGACTCCGGCTTACCGTAGGTGGTTAGATGCAAACCAAATTAGCGAAGAGGAAGCCGTTACAACGCTAGGCACGATGCCAGAAGCACTTGGGGATGTCTCTGATCGTCTAAGTCTGGTATCAGAGCAGACACCAAAAATTATGACGTGGAAAGCGCAGTTGTTGGCCTTGAATAGCTCTGCCAGTATCGAAAAAGTCAATGCGGCGCTCAATAGTTTGCAAGTTACCGCTGATTCGATGAGGGATTTTATCGATAACAACCCAGAGTACATGCGTTATTTGGCAGAACAAATGGCGCTGGAGTTACAACCTTTGGTTGACGATATCGATCAAAGGACGGAGGCGCGTTTATCTCAGTTGGGTGAAGAACGCCAAGCTATAGAGCTGATGGTTGCCAGAGAGCGCCAAGAAATCGCACAGATCATTACCCATGAGCGCGAGAAGTTTGCTCAAGATATGGATCGAGTGTCGCAAGAGGTTGTGAATCTCGCAATGACTAAGCTGATTGAACTTGTCAAAAGTACCATCATCTACTTTATTCTGTTCATTGCCGTTATATTCTTTGCACCGCTTGGCTTGGGCTATTGGTTTGGGAAGCGTGCAGCCGTGAAAACGCTAGTCAAACAAAGCTAACGATTTGTTTTGGAAATAAAAAAAGAGCGCTTTAAAGCGCTCTTTTTTAGTATTGAATTCGAAAGGGAGGTTCTTCCTATCTCTGCGAAGTTAAGCGGTTTGCTGCTTTAATTCGCCTTCAGCTTCTTCAACTGCTTCTGCTGTTGGTTCGCACTTATCAACAAACCAACCCATGTAAGAAGTGAAGATCGTTACGATGATACATACAAAACTCAGCCACATGAACGGGGCATAAGACAGTGTAGCAACACCCAAAATACTGGCCATGTAGATACCGTTGTCACTCCAAGGGACCATACCTGAGGTTAGCGTGCCGCCAAATTCTGCGTTACGAGACAAATTCTTACGTTTGTAGCCTAGACGGTCATAGTTCTTCGCACAGATTTTTGGGGTCAGGATAAGTGAAACGTACATCGCTGAACCAAATACGTTGCCCATAAAGGCCGTACCAATTGTGCTTGTTGCCAATGAACCTGCACTTTGAACGCGTTTTTCAAACAGCTTCGCGATAGTCTCTAGCACGCCTACTTTATCTAGTAGACCACCAAAACCAAGGCCAAATACGATAACCGCTACCGACCCAAGCATTGAAGACATGCCGCCACGGTTAAGGATTGAGTCAATGAAATCTACGCCAGATGAGATTGCAAACGGAGCCCAAGCCGTGTTGAACGCGGTTAGGAAATCGACATCTTGGATCATCACTGCCCAAATAATACCTAGCAGAGAACCAAAACTGATCACTGGGAATGAAGGCATACGCATCGCTAGAAGTGACAATACGATGATCACAGGAACAAATGAGTAAGGGGTGATGTAGAACTGTTGTTCCATCGCTTTAATGACAGAGTCTACCTGGCTCATGTCAACTTGACCTGCGTAGTGGAAGCCAAATGCAGTAAACATAATGCCTGTAATAATGTAGCTAATGAGTGCTATCGGCAACATGCCTTTAATATGTTCCATCACTTCAACGTTAGACATAGATGAAGCAAGGATTACTGAATCCGATAGAGGCGACATTTTGTCACCAAAGTAACAGCCTGAAAGTACGGCACCTGCAGTGATTGGTGCAGGAACACCAAGACCTTGACCGATACCCATCATTGCAATACCTGCCGTGCCAGCCGCACCCCAAGACGTGCCAGTCGCTAGCGCAGTCAATGAACAGATGATCATGGTCGCGAGCAAAAAGATGGAAGGGTGGATTGCTTTAAGGCCGTAGTAAATAATGGTTGGAACAATACCACCAGAGATCCAAGTACCTACAAGCGCGCCAACGGCCAAAAGGATTAAAACGGCTCCAAGTCCATTGGAGATGCCATTTAGTGCTGCTTTTTCCAGATCTTTATACTGATGGCCAAGCTTTATGCCCAATATCATGACAATGAACCAACCGATGTATAGCGCTAGCTGAATCGGTAGGTCTAGCTTGGCTGTGAACGAAAATGCCAGCAGGAGAAATAAACCGAGCGAGATAAATACCTGTATCAAGCTTGGTAGGCGTGGTGTAACTTGCTTCATATGTGCCTCTGTCAATCTTGGAGCAATAGAGGAAGGCGCTCCTTGTTGTAATCGCGCATAACATACATTAACAAAAATTATATTTCGAACATTTGGTGTTTTATCTTGATGTTCGTCGGTAAAAACGTTTGCTTGTGAAATTAACTGTTAGTTTGTTTTAACTTTTTTGGTTTTAAATGTTGTGTAATGTGAAATTATTGTGCTTCATGTGTTATTTTCTCATTGAGTGGTAAGACCAATTAGGGGGCTAAAGTGCTTTCCCTACTTGAAAAATGGTTAAAACCGCAAACCAAACACTAAAAAATCTCGTGTAACCCGGTTTTTCAGAGGAAAAGGTTAAAAAACGCGCTTATTTACAAAATAGGGGTTGAGATTTTGCTGTGAAAAATTAACTATGGGGTAGGTTTTTTAATACATGGAGAGTTAATACGATGAGAGTTGGTTTAGTTGGTTGGCGCGGTATGGTTGGTTCAGTCCTTATGCAGCGTATGGTTGAAGAGAAAGACTTCGACCTAATCGAACCAGTATTCTACAGTACTTCTCAAGTTGGTATTCCTGCTCCTAACTTAGGAAAAGACGCAGGCTTACTGCAAGACGCGTATGATATTGAAAGCTTAAAACAGCTTGATGCGGTAATCACCTGTCAAGGTGGTAGCTACACAGAAAAAGTTTTCCCTGCACTTCGTCAGGCTGGTTGGAAAGGCTACTGGATTGACGCGGCCTCTACGCTACGTATGGCTGAAGATTCGATCATCACACTTGATCCAGTGAACTTAAAGCAAATCCAACAAGGCATCCACGGTGGCACGAACACATTTGTCGGTGGTAACTGTACGGTTAGTTTAATGCTAATGGGGCTAGGTGGTCTATTTGAGAAAGGCCTTGTTGAGTGGACAAGCGCAATGACTTACCAAGCCGCATCTGGTGCTGGTGCGCAAAATATGCGTGAATTGATCTCGCAAATGGGCGTTATCAATGACTCTGTTAGCTCTGAACTTGCAAACCCATCAAGCTCTATCCTAGATATCGATAAGAAAGTCGCGGATACAATGCGCAGCGGCTCTTTCCCTACCGATAAGTTCGGTGTGCCACTAGCTGGTTCGTTGATCCCATGGATCGATGTGAAGCGCGATAATGGTCAGAGTAAAGAAGAGTGGAAAGCGGGCGCTGAGGCGAATAAAATTTTGGGTTCTCAAAGTTCACCTGTTCCAATTGACGGTACTTGTGTGCGTATTGGCGCGATGCGTTGTCACTCTCAAGCACTTACTATCAAGCTTAAACAAAATGTACCAATGGACGAAATCGAAGAAATCATCGCCACTCATAACGATTGGGTGAAAGTGATTCCTAACGACCGTGACATCACTGCTCAAGAGCTAACACCGGCAAAAGTTACGGGCACAATGTCTGTACCAGTGGGTCGTCTACGTAAGATGGCAATGGGTGATGATTTCCTAAATGCTTTCACTGTTGGTGACCAACTGCTTTGGGGTGCTGCGGAGCCGTTGCGTCGTACTCTGCGAATTATTCTGTCTGAGAAAGCATAATCACATCAATCCTTTATTTGATGACAAAATAAAAGAGCTCCTTAGGGAGCTCTTTTTTCATGCGTCGTCTTCCGTTCGAACGACTCTTTTGTCTGGATCGGCCAGTTCACTACCACAATGTTTACAGTAAATTGCGTCAGAGTCGTGCCCTGCGTGGGAGCAGTTTGGGCATTTCACCAATACTTTGTGCGATTGCATCTCTTGGTGCAGTTCGGCAGTGAAAATACCTGTAGGTACCGCCAAAATGGAATAACCCAGTAACATGGTGAGTGATGCAAGCCCTTTACCTAGGTCTGTTTGGGGGACCAAGTCACCATACCCAACCGTTGTGATGGTCACGATCGCCCAATAAATACTTTTAGGAATGCTAGTAAATCCGTTTTCAGGTCCTTCAATGATAAAAATCAACGAGCCGAAAATCGTTACCATAATGGCGACGGAACTAAAGAAGATAAAAATCTTTCTGCGCGCCATAAGCAGTGAACGTAAGAGGATATTGGACTCTTGGAGGTATCGGACTAACTTGAGTATGCGGAATATTCGCATCACTCGCAGCGCCCTGATCACACCCATAAACGAAGCGGATGGGAAGAAGAGTGCTAAATAAGTGGGCAAAATCGCAAGTAAATCGACGACACCATAAAAACTCTTTGCGTAGGCGGCAGGTTTGGGAGAGCAATAAAGCCTTAGAAGGTATTCAATCGTGAATAGGCCAGTAAATGTGTATTCAATAAACTTCAGCTCTTTTTCCCACTCGGCCCGAACGGAGGGTATCGAATCTAACACCAGTACGATTAACGAACTTATGATCGCGATAATGAGAGCAATATCGAACGTTTTACCAGCTTTGGTATGAGTACCAAAAATGGTGACATATAGAGTATGTTTAAGAGAGTCAGTCGTCATGACAAAGCGATCCATTGTTGAATCGCTCTATCATACAATTTTATAGAAACTCAGGCTAATCCTGGAAATAAGTTGCGTAAGCCATTCGCAATGAACTCTATGCCAAGCGCGCCCAATATCAAACCCATGATACGAGTAATGACGTTGATTCCAGTTTGACCTAAAAATCGTACGATCAATGGGGCAGAACGGAATAATAGCCATGAACAAAGGCAGAACAAACCAATCGTAATACTAATGCCCACGGTATCGAACATGCTTGGGTAGCGTGCACCATAAACAATAGTCGAACTGATTGCACCAGGACCTGCCATTAAAGGCATTGCAAGAGGGACCACACCAATCTGTTCACGACTGACGTATTCCGTTTTCTCTTGTTTGTTCTGCTTATCTTCCCCCAGTTTACCGCTCATCATCGAGAATGCGATGCTAAGTAATAGCAACCCGCCAGCGACACGAAACGAATCCAGAGAAATACTGAACATGTCTAACAGTAACTGACCAGCAAAAAGCGAAATGATCAGGATGATCGCAACAGCCACATTTGCTGTTGTTGCCGTATTGCGCTTTTCGTCGGGTGTCATATGCCCGGTTAGTGACACAAACACAGGCATGATACCAACAGGGTTTACTGCGGCGACCAAACCGAGAAAAAACTGCAAGAAGATAGCAAGTTCAAAAGTTTGCATGTTGCTTACTCATCAAAGTTCACATTAGTGAAAAGGAGAAGGGGTAATTTGGGCGTAATGTAAGGCAAAAGTTAGGTTGTAAGAAATGAAAAAAACTAACGCATTCCCTGCCATTTAAGTGAGAAAAACTAATTCTTTAATAAACTGTATCTAATCTGGAAAGGAAATGTTACGTATAAAGTTGCTGATAAATTGCACTGTTTTACATAAACGTTAACATTCGCACATTTTTGATAAAAACCAAGGTGGTTTGTAGAGAGATGTATTCGGTTCGATATACTCTCAGTAGCACAAAGAATTGGGCCTACATGTAATTTTGTTGGTCAAAAATGAAACTTTTTTACAGGTTGTTGTAGTTTCTTTTATTTATTTGTCCATTTGCTTCTTTTTTACTCAATAAAAAATGAAAGTTAATTTATTTGTTTATCAGTGATTTATGTCATTTTGGTGTGATGAGGCACCACTTTGGTAGTATTTAGGTGGTGAGAACTGATCCAAGTCAATTTTTTTCACACTCTGAAATATTATACTCAGTCCTGAAAGCAATTTACTAAGACGTTTGTTTTCTAAGTGGCTGATAAACAGTAAAAACGATAAGTAATAGCCTTAGTAAAAAGTTTTTAATATTTGTTAATTTTAGGAGATTCCCTATGCCTGTAACTAATATGGCTGAACTAGATGCAATGGTTGCTCGCGTTAAGAAAGCGCAAGAAGAGTTCGCTACTTACTCTCAAGAGCAAGTAGATAAAATCTTTCGTGCAGCATCGCTTGCAGCTAACCAGGCCCGTATCCCGCTAGCTCAACAAGCGGTAGAAGAATCTGGTATGGGTATTGTTGAAGATAAAGTAATCAAGAACCACTTCGCTTCTGAGTTTATCTACAACAAATACAAAGACGAACAAACGTGTGGCATCTTAGAAGAAGATGACAACCTAGGTACTATGACTATCGCTGAGCCTGTAGGCATCATCTGCGGTATCGTACCAACGACTAACCCAACTTCTACAGCGATCTTCAAATCTCTAATCTCTTTGAAGACTCGTAACGGTATCATCTTCTCACCACATCCACGTGCGAAAAACTCAACTAACGATGCAGCTAAACTCGTTCTAGATGCAGCAGTAGCAGCAGGCGCACCAAAAGACATCATCGGTTGGATCGACCAGCCTTCTGTTGAGCTTTCAAACGCTCTAATGAAACACGATGACATCGCGCTTATCCTTGCAACTGGTGGTCCAGGCATGGTTAAAGCAGCATACTCTTCTGGTAAGCCAGCAATCGGTGTAGGTGCAGGTAACGTTCCTGTTGTTATCGATGAAACAGCAGACATCAAACGTGCTGTTGCTTCTATCCTTATGTCCAAGACTTTCGACAACGGTGTAGTATGTGCTTCTGAGCAGGCGGCAATCGTAGTTGATGAAGTATACGACGAAGTGAAAGAGCGTTTTGCTTCTCACAAAGCTTATGTCCTAAGCAAAGCAGAAGCTGATAAAGTTCGTAAAGTGCTTCTTATCGATGGCGCGCTAAACGCGAAAATCGTAGGTCAGCCAGCAGCAGCAATCGCTGAAATGGCAGGCGTTAAAGTTCCAGCAGACACTAAAGTTCTTGTTGGTGAAGGGCTGGGCAAAGTATCTCACGATGACGCATTCGCTCACGAGAAACTATCTCCAACTCTAGGTCTATTCCGTGCTGACAACTTCGAAGACGCGGTTGCTCAAGCGGTAACTATGGTTGAGATTGGTGGTATCGGCCACACATCTGGTCTTTACACTAACCAAGATACTAACGCTGATCGTATCCGTTACTTCGGTGACAAGATGAAGACAGCTCGTATCCTAATCAACATCCCGACTACTCACGGCGGTATCGGTGACTTGTACAACTTCAACGTTGCGCCATCTCTAACGCTAGGTTGTGGTTCTTGGGGTGGTAACTCTATCTCTGAGAACGTAGGTCCTAAACACCTAATCAACAAGAAAACTGTAGCGAAGCGAGCTGAAAACATGTTGTGGCATAAACTACCTAAGTCAATCTACTTCCGTCGTGGTAGCCTTCCAATCGCACTGGGCGATCTAGAAGGTAAGAAACGTGCATTCCTAGTAACTGACCGTTTCCTATTCAACAACGGTTACGCAGATGACGTAGTAAGCCTACTAAAAGCTCAAGGCATGGAAGTTCAAACATTCTTCGATGTTGAAGCTGACCCAACACTGTCTGTAGTAGAAAAAGGTGCGGCTCAAATGGCTAGCTACCAACCTGACGTTATCCTAGCGCTAGGCGGTGGTTCACCAATGGATGCAGCGAAAATCATGTGGGTAATGTACGAGCACCCAGAAACTCACTTTGAAGAACTAGCAATGCGCTTTATGGACATCCGTAAACGTATCTACAAGTTCCCTAAAATGGGTAAAAAAGCTGAGCTTGTATGTATCACTACAACTTCAGGTACTGGTTCAGAAGTTACTCCATTCGCGGTTGTTACTGACGACAAGACTGGTGCGAAATACCCACTAGCTGACTACGAAATCACGCCAAACATGGCAATCGTTGATGCGAACCTAGTAATGAACATGCCTAAGTCTCTAACAGCATTTGGTGGTTACGATGCAGTAACTCACGCTCTAGAAGCTTACGTTTCTGTTCTTGCTAACGAATACTCAGATGGCCAAGCTCTTCAAGCACTTAAGATGCTAAAAGAGTACCTACCATCAAGCTATGCGAACGGTGCAAATGACCCAATCGCTCGTGAGAAAGTACACAACGCAGCTACTATCGCTGGTGTTGCATTTGCGAACGCATTCCTAGGTGTTTGTCACTCAATGGCTCACAAACTGGGTGCTGAGTTCCACTTGCCACACGGCCTAGCTAACGCACTACTTATCTCTAACGTGGTACGTTACAACGCGAACGACAATCCAACTAAACAAACTGCGTTCTCTCAATACGACCGTCCACAAGCACGTCGTCGTTACGCTGAAGTTGCTGACCACCTAGGCCTAAGCCAAGAAGGTGACCGTACTGCTCAGAAGATTGAACGTCTACTAGCATGGTTGGATGAACTAAAAGTTAACCTAGACATCCCAATGTCTATCCAAGCGGCAGGTGTTGCTGAATCAGATTTCGTAGCGAAACTGGATGAGCTAGCGGTAGAAGCGTTCGATGACCAATGTACTGGTGCGAACCCACGTTACCCTCTAATCAGCGAACTTAAAGATGTGTTGATGGCTTCTTACTACGGTAAAGCATTTGTTGAAGGCGAAACTTTCGAAGGTACAACTGTTATCAAGAAGAAAGCAGACCAAGAAGCAGCAAAAGCAGCACCTAAAGCAAAGAAAGAAAAAGCTGACGCGTAATTAAAAAATCGAGTGAGCAAGGTTTTCGCTAGCACGGAACCTTAATCGGGAAAAGGTTAAAGCCCCAGTCAAGTGACTGGGGCTTTTTTTATTTTGGTGCAGGAGTTACATCTGGCTTGGGAAAACAGAGTTGCTGTGTATGCTTACACTTCGGTCGCAACTACTCGGCCACTGAAGTATTCATTCGCGACGATGTATGCTGTGTTGCGGACTAGTTCGTCTTGGATCTCAGCCCAGTGTCTCTCGTTGAGCTCTTCTTTTGTATGATTTACCGAGGGAATAACGCCGCCCACTCGAATGTTGAATGGTGTGAGTTCTTTTGCCCAGCTGTGAGTAAAACCTGACACCAACGCCGCCATGCTTTCAACTCCCGTAAAGTCTTCATGGTTGTCATGAGAAATGACGTTAACAATGACGCCTTTCTTGTTTCTGGCTCGAAAGCGCTCTGCTCCTACTTGGCCGTAGGTATAAAGGAAGCGTGCCGCAGACGACAAGTGATCAATGTAAGTACTCATTGGTTCTGGCGCCATTAAGCCAGGCATAGGAGAGCTGGTCCAGCAATTAACAATCACATCTGGTGTCGCACGTAGCTGTGATTCTATCTGGTCAAACAATAAGTTAATGGACGTTGTGTTATCACTACACACATTCATCGCATACACTTTGTCAGTGAAAGCGCTGATTTGCTCATAGCTCGCTCTCAAAGCGCTAGAATTTTGGTCACAAAGAATCAACGTTGCTCCAAGGTGAGCAAAGTGATTTGCACAGGTTCTTCCTATAACCGAACCTGCAGACGTGACGAGAATAATTGATTCTTTGATATCCATAGCACCTTCACTGTATCCATATGTGAAAAACAATACACCAGTGGTTTGTGCTAATAGCATGGTTGAAATTCGTTGGGTTCAGTGTGAAAGGCTTCAAACTAACGCTTTCGAGTGAGGACTATTGTGCGGTAATTTGTAAGATGTCACATTTCTGACGTGTAGGTATTGCAAGCTATTGGATAAAAAGCGGATCTCTATGCTTTAGCTTGAATTTGATGCTGACGTTGAGCCGTCACTAGCTGATTATATAGCCCAGCATCTGGGATCAGTTGTTTGTTGCGTTCGCCCAATCTGCGTCGCTCATGACCAGATAGGTTGTGATAAACCTCCTCTGGTAGGTTGAATGTGTCTTCAGGCAGGTAAGTCAGCGCATCTGGTTTTAGGTAATGGCTCAGCTTTGCGGAAGGCAATCCTGCATCGTGAAACTGTTTCGCTTGTTCAGCTGCGAGTTCATAGCTGCTGCTATCAGAACGAAGAGCTTGAGGTTGCGATAAACCCAATTGTTGGCGAAGAATACTGTCACTGGTGATGACTTCCTGGACCTCTTCAACCGGGACTACATCGCGAACATCATTAGAGAACATAGACAGAATCAGCGAGAAATCCGCACGACGACCGTCGTGTACGGCATGGTTAATACCATTACCGAACTGAAGTTCGTTGATAATTGCAGCTTTGTCTAAAGTATGAATTTGCATGATGTTCCTCGCTCGATGCTCTTTTAACGGCGTGGATAAGAAGAACTTTAGTAAAAGAGGGAATTATTTAAAGGTGCTAGGGAAGGCGAAACAAAAAAGCCCGCTAAATAGCGAGCTTTTGAATAAGACTAAATTGAACTTAGGGGGAAGTATATTACTTCGCTAGGTTCTCAGCTACGAAGTCCCAGTTTACTAGAGCCCAGAAGCCGTTCATGTAATCAGGACGTACGTTACGGTAATCGATGTAGTACGCGTGTTCCCATAGGTCAACAGTTAGAAGTGGTGTTGTACCTTCTTCTGTTAGAGGAGTAGCAGCGTTAGAAGTGTTAACGATCTCTAGAGAGCCATCAGCTTTCTTAACAAGCCAAGTCCATGAAGAACCGAAGTTGTTGATTGCTGAATCAGTAAACTTCGCTTTGAATTCTTCAAAAGAACCGAATGCTGCGTTGATTGCGTCTGCAACTGCGCCAGTTGGCTCGCCGCCCGCATTTGGAGCAAGACAGTGCCAGTAGAACGTGTGGTTCCAGATTTGCGCTGCGTTGTTGAATACGCCACCAGTAGAAGTCTTGATGATCTCTTCTAGAGTTTTGCCTTCGAACTCAGTACCAGGGATAAGACCGTTAAGCTTAACAACGTAAGTGTTGTGGTGCTTACCGTGGTGGTAGTCTAGAGTCTCTGCTGAGATGTGTGGTTCTAGTGCGTCTTTCGCGTAAGGAAGAGCTGGTAGTTCAAATGCCATTACTCGATTCTCCATTGATTTGAAAGGATGACCTTTCGATTGCTTCCAGTGTTTTTTTATAGCTATGTCGCCTTTAAGGCTGACTTGCTAAGTATTTTAGCAAGTTTTTACTTTATTAAAACCCCGATATGAAAATATTTTAAGAGGTTAGCAGTGGTGAAGTGCTGCATTGCTCGCCAATGAGCAACCTAAAATTAAGCCTTATTAATTATATGGTTTTTATTCTGTCGTTATTGAGTAGAATGTGGCAAATAAATAAAGTTCAAACCCATGAATGAGGAAGCGATGGAAACTATCGACAAAATCAAACAGCAGATCTCTGAAAACTCAATCCTGCTGTACATGAAAGGATCACCGAAACTACCTAGCTGTGGTTTCTCTTCTCAAGCGTCACAGGCACTAATGGCATGTGGTGAGAAGTTCGCTTACGTAGACATTCTGCAAAACCCAGATATCCGTGCTGAGTTACCAAAGTACGCGCAATGGCCAACTTTCCCTCAACTATGGGTTGAAGGTGAGCTTATCGGCGGTTGTGACATTATTCTAGAAATGTTCCAAAAAGGTGAACTGCAGCCTCTAATCAAAGAAGCAGCAGCGCGCGCTGAAGATCAAGCTGAGTAATTCGTAAATACTCACATTTAGCGATAGAATACGAAGGAGCCGTACTGGCTCCTTTTTCTTTTTAGGTTAGTGGAATGAACATAAAGCTTTACTACGTGCATGACCCAATGTGCAGTTGGTGTTGGGGTTACAAACCAACGCTGGATAAACTAAAACAGCAACTGCCAGGTGTGATTCAGTTTGAGTATGTGGTTGGTGGTCTTGCGCCAGATACTAATTTACCGATGCCGCCCGAGATGCAACAAAAACTCGAAGGTATTTGGAAGCAGATTGAGCGCCAGTTAGGCACTAAGTTTAACTACGATTTCTGGAAGCTTTGTACGCCAGTTAGAAGCACTTACCAATCTTGTCGTGCGGTTATTGCAGCGGGCTTTCAAGACTCTTATGAGCAGATGCTAGAAGCGATTCAGCATGCGTATTACTTACGTGCGATGCCTCCTCATGAAGAAGCCACTCACTTGCAACTAGCGAGAGAAATTGGCTTGAATGTTCAGCAATTCAAGAATGACATGGATGGCTCTTTCTTAGAAGGTGTGTTCGAAGATCAATTGAGCCTTGCAAAGAGCCTAGGTGTGAGCTCTTACCCTAGCTTGGTTCTTAAAATTAACGACGCTTATTTTCCGATTGCCATCGATTACCTGTCGACAGAACCAACCTTGAAGCTGATTCGTGAGCGTATTATTGACAATATACCAGCGCAATAACCACAGTTATGAATAACAAAAAGCCGCTCATTGAGCGGCTTTTTCGTAACTAAATGTATATCCATCCAAGCAATAGTATTAAAGCACCATTGCTGCAATCCAACCAAAGATGATTAGAGGGATATTGTAATGGATAAAGGTTGGAACGACTGTTTCCCAAATGTGCTCATGTTGACCGTCGGCATTTAGACCAGATGTAGGGCCTAATGTAGAGTCAGAAGCTGGAGAGCCTGCATCACCTAACGCAGCCGCAGTACCTACCAGTGCAATCGTTGCCATCGGCGAGAAGCCGAATGCTAGCGCAAGAGGCACATAGATAGTTGCAAGGATTGGAATCGTAGAGAACGATGAACCAATGCCCATTGTTACCAACAGACCAACGATCAGCATCAGTAGTGCAGCTAAAGGCTTATTGTCACCGATGCTGGTTGATAGCGATTGTACTAGTGTTTCAACACCGCCAGTTTGCTTCATTACTGCTGCAAAACCTGCCGCTGCAATCATGATGAAGCCAATCATTGCCATCATGTGTACACCTTTAGTGAACACGTCGTGCGTCTCTTTCCATGCAATAACGCCGCCGAAAGTAAACACCATAAAGCCAGCTAGAGCACCGATAATCATTGAACCCGTGTAAAGCTGAACACCCAATGCAGCGACAATACCAAGTGCCGCAACTAAGATGTGCTTTTTATTGATGACATGATCGGTTTCGTCAACGACAGTCAACTCAGTTTCTTTGTAGACACGCGGTTTACGATAGCTAACAAAGATAGCCAGTAATAGACCAAACAGCATGCCTGCACCTGGCAGTAACATGGCGGTTGGGACTTGGCTTGCAACCACGTTTTCCAAACCGTTGTCATGTAGGTTCTTTAATAGAATGTTGTTTAAGAAAATACCGCCGAAACCAACAGGTAAGATCATGTAAGGTGTGATCAAACCGAAGGTAAGAACACACGCGACCAAACGTCGGTCGAGCTTAAGTTTCGCGAATACGCCCAAAAGAGGTGGAATCAAAATTGGAATAAAGGCGATATGGACCGGAATTACGTTCTGAGATGACATCGTGACAAGCACTAACGCCACCAACACGGCGTACTTTAAGCCAGTAGTGGAAGCGGAGTTTTCTTTACCATTTAAGCGCTTGATAACACTTTTGGCCAGTAGATCCGTGATGCCTGATTTCGAGATGGCAACAGCGAAAGTACCTAACATGGCGTAGCTTAGCGCGATAGTTGCACCGCCACCTAGACCACTTTCAAATGCGGCAACCGTATCCCCAAGGCTCATGCCTGCGACTAGGCCGCCTACGATGGCACTAAACGTGAGGGCAACCACCACGTTTACGCGCATCAATGCTAACACGAGCATGACGCACACTGATATAACGACAGGATTCATACTTTTCCTAATATGTTGTGTTTACTTATTATTCTTCGTCGACAAGCGGCCAACCGCCGAGGGCCTTCCATTTGTTGACAATACCGCAGAATAATTCTGCTGTTTTTTGTGTATCGTAAAGCGCAGAGTGTGCTTCACGGTTATCAAATTCCATCCCGGCTGTTTTGCATGCTTTAGCGAGAACTGTTTGGCCATAAGCAAGGCCACTTAATGTAGCCGTATCAAAAGTAGCAAAGGGATGAAAAGGGACTCTTTTTAGTTTACAGCGTTCATTTGCTGCATTTACAAAACCCAAGTCGAATGCTGCGTTATGAGCAACCATAATTGCACGTGAGCAATCTGCGGCTTTTTGTTCTTTGCGAATAAGCTTATAAATTTCCTTTAGCGCCTCTTGCTCAGAAACAGCACCACGAAGAGGGCTGAAAGGGTCACGAATACCATTGAATTCAAGCGCTTCTTTTTCTAAGTTAGCGCCTTCAAATGGCTCCACATGAAAATGAATGGTGGAGGCCGGATGCAACACGCCATGTTCGTCCATTTTCAACGTAACGGCACAGATTTCTAAAAGTGCATCAGTTTGAGCATTGAAACCAGCGGTCTCAACGTCTACTACCACAGGGAAATAACCACGAAAGCGTTTTTTCAAGGTTAGAGCTTCATTTTCTAGTGTCATGTTGGCTTATTTTTGTGTGACGAAGGCTGCATTATTGCAGATTATACCGATGAGAAAAACCGCAATTTAAGAGAAAACCGGAATTCTATTTTGCATCCAATCAATAAGTTTGTATTGCATATTATGTAGACGTTTATTCGCCATACTTTGCATCATGTAAACCGATAAAACATGAGGAAGTAAAACGCTAAGTGGCGGTTAAGGTGATTGGAACACGGTGGCTCACATTAATGGCAGTGTGACAGATAACCCTATATTGGCGAGATTTTTGCATGCCGGTTGAAGTGGTTTTATTGATGCAAATTGACGGCAACAGACTGCCGTTTAAGAGACAGTATTAGATGAAGAAATGGCTGATTACCAGTGGTGTTGTATTTTCGTTGTTTAGCACAAGCAGCTTCGCATTGATGGGCAAACGTTATGCTGCAACTCCACAGCAATCTCAATGGGAAATGGTGGTCAATACACCATTAGAATGTCAGCTTGTACACCCCATTCCAAGCTTTGGAGATGCGGTATTTTCATCTCGTGCGAATAAAAAAATCAATTTAGACTTTGAGTTAAAAATGCGTCGCCCGATGGGAGAAACACGTAACGTCAGTCTCATTTCTATGCCGCCACCTTGGCGACCAGGTGAACACGCCGATCGAATTACAAACCTAAAGTTTTTTAAACAGTTTGATGGTTATGTCGGAGGGCAAACAGCATGGGGCATTTTGTCTGAGCTGGAAAAAGGCCGTTATCCGACTTTTAGCTACCAAGATTGGCAGAGCCGAGATCAGAGAATTGAAGTCGCATTGTCATCCGTGCTGTTTCAAAATAAGTACGACGCGTTTAGCGACTGTATTTCCAATTTATTGAAATACAGTTTTGAAGACATTGCCTTTACGATTTTGCACTACGAAAGACAAGGTGATCAGTTAACCAAGGCTTCCAAAAAACGTTTATCACAAATTGCAGATTATATCCGACATAATCAAGATATCGATCTCGTGCTGGTGGCGACGTACACCGATTCAACCGATGGCAAAAGTGCGAGCCAAAGTTTATCTGAGCGACGTGCAGAGTCACTTCGTGATTATTTTCAGTCTCTAGGGCTACCGGAAGATCGAATTCAAGTGCAAGGGTACGGCAAGCGTCGTCCTATTGCAGATAATGGCTCGCCAATAGGAAAAGACAAAAACCGCCGAGTCGTAATATCACTCGGGCGAACCCAAGTGTAACGAATATAAAAACGCCGAAGCTGAAAGCTTCGGCGTTTTTAATTTACTGACGTTGTTAATAATATTTTAATGGGATTTTGCTAAGTACCTTTCGGTGATTCCAGCTGTATAATTTGAATGTTAGTTTAAGCGGAATTTGGCAATGACTTCGCAATTTGTTGCGGTATCGATTTTTTCAACCTGTTTGGCAATAGCCGGATTAGGGTGACGTTTCATGAAGTCTATTAATGCTTTAGTGCAACATCCTATTGAGTCGATAAAGCTTGCACATTCTTTATTTGGGCATTGTGGGATGAGTGTTAAGACTTTCTCTGAAGCCAGCTGAAGGTATTTGAGTTCATAGTCAGTGTCTCCGGCCCAACGCCAGAACTGAGCTAAGTTATGACAAGAAATCACAGAAATTAATAATCGCTCGTCTGCTTCAATTTCCACACATTCGCTAATATCTTCACTCAGGCTTAGGGCTTGCTGGTAATGAAGAATGCTGCGAACAGGGTCATCTAGTTGAAGTGCCGTATCGGCTAGAAGTGTGTGTTTTTCCCATTCACTGATCATTATCGTAATCCCGCATATCGAAGTTGCGAATAAATCTAAACGATAATTATTATCAAGTAAAGTGTTTTGTTTATAAAAGAACAGGCAGATCGCAGACCTGCCTGTAATCGATGTTCAACTTGCAGTACAAGTGATTATTAGAAGTGCCGCTTAGCCTTCAAGACCTGCTGAAGCTTGCTTGTTTTGGATAAGCTCAATCATATAACCATCTGGGTCTTTTACGAATGCAATGTGCGTGCTTCCGCCTTTTACTGGACCTGGTTCACGCGTCACATTACCGCCCGCCGCTTTGATAGCGTCGCAAGTTGTGTAGATATCATCAACACCAATGGCGATATGACCAAAAGCAGTACCTAGGTCATATTCAGTTTTACCCCAGTTGTAAGTTAGCTCGATCACAGCACCTTGGGATTCGTCACCGTAGCCAAGAAACGCCAGTGTGTATTCGTACTCTTTATTCTCGTTCGTACGAAGCAACTGCATGCCCATAACTTCAGTGTAAAACTTGATGGATTTGTCTAGATCACCTACGCGAAGCATAGTGTGGAGAATTCGACCATTTGACATTTTTTGCTCCTAGCTTTGATTTTCAAATAGCGTTAGCTATCTGGATATACTTTCTCTTTATATTCGCACAAATCTTCAATAATGCAGCTACCGCAGCGAGGCTTTCTCGCCAAGCACGTGTAGCGGCCATGAAGAATGAGCCAGTGGTGCACATCGAGTTTGAACTCTTTTGGCACAACTTTTAATAGCTTTTGCTCGACATCATCAACCGTTTTGCCCATTGCAAACTTAGTACGATTCGACACGCGATAAATGTGCGTATCGACGGCAATGGTTGGCCAACCAAAAGCGGTGTTGAGCACGACGTTTGCGGTCTTGCGACCTACGCCTGGTAGCGCTTCTAACGCTGCACGATCTTCAGGAACTTCACCATTGTGTTTTTCCAACAAGATCTTACAAGTCTTGATAGTGTTTTCTGCCTTTGAGTTAAACAAACCGATGGTCTTTATGTATTCTTTTAAGCCATCAACTCCCAAACCGAGAATACTTTGCGGTGTATTAGCGACAGGGAAAAGTTTGTCGGTGGCTTTATTGACACTTACATCGGTTGCTTGCGCTGATAATAATACCGCGATTAGCAGCTCAAAAGGGGAGCTCCAGTTAAGCTCAGTTTGAGGATTCGGATTGTTTTCTCGTAATCGCTCAAGAATTTCGATTCTTTTTATTTTGTTCATTGCTGACTTCCAATACCGTCTCTGCGGTTTATGAAAAAGGCTCCTATGACAGAGCCTTATCTTGTTATGCGTTAGTGACGCGAGCACGTTCTATGGTTGGTTTTTCTTCTTTTGGTTGACGTGCCTGGACTGAATTATCGATGACATTTTTAAGCGCTATCAACAGACCAACGCCGATAAATGCACCGGGTGGAAGAAGCGCTAGCAGAAAGCTGTTGTCAAATTGGAAAACTTGAATGCGGAGAGCGGATGCCCAGTCTCCTAATAGCAGATCTGCCCCGTCGAATAGTGTGCCATTACCAATTAACTCACGCATGGCACCTAGCACGACCAAAACGCTTGTCATACCAAGACCCATCCATAAACCGTCTAATGCTGCAGGCGCAACATCATTTTTTGAAGCGTATGCTTCAGCTCGACCAATAATGATGCAGTTCGTTACAATCAGAGGAATAAAGATACCAAGAGACAGGTATAAACCATACGCATAGGCATTCATCAATAACTGAACGCAGGTAACAAGTGAGGCAATAATCATCACGAATACAGGAATGCGGATCTCTTTTGGTACGTAATTACGAATAAGAGAAACCGTGACGTTGGAGCCGACCAGCACTAATAAGGTTGCAATACCAAGACCTAAGGCATTGGTTATTGTGGAAGAAACCGCTAGTAGTGGACACAGACCCAGCAGCTGTACGAGAGCAGGGTTATTGCTCCACATACCGTTTTTCATCAGCAATTTATTTTCACTCATTACTGCTCTCCTTCACAGCCTAACGGTTGGCTAAGAATGTCTTCACGAGATTGGTTTACGTAGTTAACGGTATTTCGCACCACTTTTACGACGGCTCTAGGTGTGATCGTTGCACCAGTAAATTGATCGAAATCACCACCATCTTTACGAACTTTCCATGAGTTCCAGTTACTTTCCGTGACTTGTTTGCCCGTAAAGCTCAGGATCCAGTCGGTGACACGAAGATCAATTTTGTCGCCCAGGCCAGGGGTTTCTTGATGGCTTAAGACGCGTGTCCCCAAAATATTGCCCTGATTGTCAATCCCAGTAATAACTTTTATCTCACCATTGTAGCCATCTGGCGCGATGGATTCTATTGCGATTGCTGTCGGTTCACCATTCTTCGTGGCGAGGTAGGCTGGCATCGCACGCAATGTCCCCAGTTCTGGTGACGTGACCATAGTGCAGGCTTGCGTGAGTGCGTTGTCATGCATGTTTTCTGGAATGACTTGATTCAAAACAGAAAGCAATTGTTGTTGTTCTTGTATCTTGATTTGGTCTTTTGTTAGGTACTGAGTAAAGGCGACTAATCCGGTTGTTGCACAGGCAAAGATCGCAAGTGTCAGACCATTTTTTCTAATAGCGGTTAACATGTTTACCTCAGTGACCGTAAGTTCTAGGTTTGGTGTAGTAATCGATCAGTGGCACACACATATTTGCAAGTAACACTGCGAATGCAACACCATCAGGGAAGCCGCCCCAACTGCGAATGATAAAGACCAAAGCACCAATAAGCGCGCCAAAGATCAAACGTCCTTTAACGGTGGTAGACGCCGACACGGGATCGGTTGCAATAAAGAATGCGCCAAGCATGGTTGCACCTGATAACAAGTGGAAGATTGGCGACGCAGTTTCCCCTGGGGTCAGCAAGCTGAACACGAGGCTAAATAGCGTCAGGCTCGCTAGGAAGCCTACGGGGATATACCATTGGATGATACGTTTTTTGATCATCACTAAACCACCAAGTAAGTAGGCAAGATTTACCCATTGCCAACCAATGCCAGCTAATCCATCGAATATTGGCTGCGACAGTACTTCGCTTGGGGTTGCACCTGTATGAATGCCGGTCTTAAATGCATCAAGTGGCGTCGCCATTGTCACACCGTCAACCCCTGTTCGAACTTGCTGAAGCGATAAGCCGTCGTAATCATAGCCCGTAAAAATTAAAGAGAGTGTATCTGCAAAATTTACATGATCAGGTATGAGTGATGTCGGTGCACTCCAACTCGTCATTTGTACTGGGAAAGAGATCAACAAGACCACATAAGCGACCATTGCAGGGTTGAATAAGTTTTGTCCAAGGCCACCATAGAGGTGTTTAGCGATTACTATCGCAAAAATAAGTCCGATCACCATAATCCACCACGGAGACCATGGTGGTATAGCAACGGCTAACAACCAAGCGGTAACTATTGCACTGTTATCACGTAGCGCTCTCATTGGTGAGCGTTTACGACAGATCATGACTAAGGCTTCAAGGGATACAGCGACTGCAATGGCAAAAATTAGTTGAATAAGCGTACCCCAGCCAAAGAAGTAGGTTTGAGCTACTAAACCTGGAAGTGCGCAAAGTGCCACCCATTTCATTAAGTCTGGCGTACTACGACGACTGTGGGTATGCGGTGAACTGGCAATAAAAAACGACACTACTCGTTCTCCTCAGTATTATTTTTATTAGCTTCTTGTTGCGCTTTGCGTGCCTTCGCGCGCGCAATTGCTGCGGCAACCGCGGCTTTCTTCGGATCCTCTTCTGGTTCTTCGGAAGCTGCTTCTTCAACAGGCTCTGTTTGCGTTTCTTGCTTCGCTTTGCGCGCTTTGGCTCGAGCGATGGCAGCAGCCACGGCGGCTTTTTTCGGATCTTCGGTTTGCTCGGCAGGTGCTTCAGCTTCTTCCGCTTCAGCTGAGTCTGCTTGCTTCGCTTTGCGCGCTTTGGCACGTGCAATGGCAGCGGCAACTGCGGCTTTTTTCGGATCGTCGGTTTGCTCGGCAGGTGCGTCAGCTTCTTCCGCTTCAGTTGAGTCTGCTTGCTTCGCTTTTCGCCCTTTGGCACGTGCAATCGCAGCAGCCACGGCGGCTTTTTTCGGATCGTTGGTTTGCTCAGTAGGTGCTTCAGCTTCTTCCGCTTCAGTTGAGTCTGCTTGCTTCGCTTTACGTGCTTTGGCACGTGCAATCGCAGCAGCCACGGCGGCTTTTTTCGGATCTTCGGTTTGCTCGGCAGGTGCGTCAGCTTCTTCCGCTTCGGTTGAGTCTGCTTGCTTAGCTTTGCGCGCTTTGGCTCGAGCAATTGCAGCGGCAACTGCGGCTTTTTTCGGATCGTCGGTTTGCTCAGCAGGTGCGTCAGCTTCTTCCGCTTCAGTTGAGTCTGCTTGCTTCGCTTTACGTGCTTTGGCACGTGCAATGGCAGCAGCAACCGCGGCTTTCTTCGGATCGCTGTCTTGCTGTGCAGACGTTTCCGATTCTACAGATTCAGTTGAATCTTCTTGTTGTGCTTTTTTCGCTTTAGCTCGGGCGATGGCGGCCGCAACTGCCGACTTTTTATCATCAGCGTTATTGTCTGGCGTTTCGCCTTGTTCTTTTTGCGCTTTCCGTTCGCGAGCAAGACGTTTGCGCTCTTCGCGCAGTTTTGCCATTTCTGAGTTATCAGGTTCACTAGAGCCTGCTTTAGCTGCTGCCGCTTGTTTCGCCTTCGCTTTGGCAATGGCTGCCGCTACGGCTGGTTTTACTGCTGGCTCTGTTTTTTCTGTGGTTTCTGTCTTTTGAGCTTTCACTCGTGCGATTGCTGCTGCTATCGCATCATCGCCGCCAGAAGACTTCATCTCTTTACGGCGCTGATCGGCAGCTTTCTTGAAGCGATTTTCACGTTCTGCTTTTTCGCGTTCCATACGCGCTTTTTTCTCTTCAAAACGCAGTTTTGCTCGCTCTGCAGCTTCCGCTTCTTGTGTTCTAGTTCTAATTTCTGCTTTCGCTTGGCGGTAGTACTGTACGAGCGGAATTTCACTTGGACATACAAACGCACAAGCGCCGCACTCGATACAATCCTTTAAGTTTAATTCTTCGAGTTTGTCATACTCTTCAGCTTTTGCATGCCATTGCAGTTGTTGAGGCAGCAGCGAAGCAGGGCACGCTTCTGCACATTGGCTACAGCGAATACATTCCATCTCATACTGGTGCGGAGAGATCTCACGACGAGTCGGAGCAAGGATACAGTTTGCTGTCTTGGTAATCGGCACTTGGGAGTGAGGAAGGGTAAAGCCCATCATTGGCCCACCCATAATTAAACGCTGTAACTTCTTATCTGCTTTATAGCCAAACTCATCCAACAGTGCTTGTACTGGTGTCCCTAATAATGCCCAAACGTTGCGTGGTTGTTTGAAGGTTTTACCAGTGAGAGTCACGATGCGTTTTATCATCGGCTCACCGTCGATGACTGCGCGTTTTATAGCGTAAAGAGAACCAACATTCTGAACCAAAATACCAATATCGGCTGGAATCGCGCCACTTGGCACTTCTTTATTGGTTAAAATTTTGATCAGCTGTTTTTCACCGCCAGAAGGGTATTTAGTTGGGATAACGCGAATAACGATATCTTTGTTTATAGCCGCAGCTTCTAGCGCTTTGATTGCTTCTGGTTTGTTGTCTTCAATGCCAATAATCGTGAGCTTTGGTGTCAGGATATGTTCGACAATTTCGATACCTTGAATAAGCTCTTCGGCATGTTCTTGCATGAGCTTGTCATCAGACGTGATGTATGGCTCGCACTCTGCTGCATTAACGATAAGAATCTCGGTACGAGCAAAACCTGATTGGATTTTTTTTGCAGTAGGGAAACCTGCGCCACCCATACCAGAAATACCAGCGAGACGAATAATATCAATCAGTGCGTCAGGGGTTTCTTGTTGGTAATCTGCGACGGGGTTTCTTTCACACCATGCATCTTTCCCATCAGGCGTGATGACTGCGCACAACTCACTTAACCCAGAAGGGTGCGCGACAGTTCGTGGCTCAATCGCGGTGAGCGTACCTGATGTTGGAGCATGCACTGGAACCGTAAAGCCGGTCTCCGATTGCGTTAATGGCTGACCTTTTAATACGTAGTCACCTTCGGCAACCAGTAGGTTACCCGCTTTACCAATGTGCTGTTTTAGCGGCAATACAATTTCTGACGGGATAGCCGCATGAGCGAGTTCAGTTTTGTTGGACTGCTTTTTATTTTCTGCCGGATGCACACCACCTGGGAAATCCCAAAGCGCGCCTGTACGAATTTGTTCAATCAAAGACAACATGTGAAACCTTACTTAATTGAATCTTTCACGTTCGCTGCATTGTCGGCAGCATCCGTAATGTTAAGTACCGGAATGGAGTGAAGTTGCCACTTCCAGCTTTCTGTGGTCGTTGCCACAGGAATCATTTCAATACAATCAGTCGGACATGGGGCAACACACAAGTCACAGCCCGTACATTCGTCTTTGATTACGGTATGGACCGCCTTTGTTCCGCCTACAATTGCATCCACCGGACACGCCTGAATACACTTAGTGCAGCCAATACACATGTCTTCATGAATAAACGCAACGGTTGGAATTTTGCTGTCGAGATCGTGCGCAGATTCTTCTGGCTCAACACCCATTAAGTCGGCGAGCTTTTCGATTGTTGCCTGACCACCAGGTGGACATTTGTTGATGTGGTCGCCATTTGCAATTGCTTCAGCATAAGGGCGGCAACCAGGGTAGCCACATTGACCGCATTGAGTTTGCGGTAAAATGGCGTCGATTTGATCCACAATAGGGTCCGCTTCAACTTTAAAGCGAATAGAAGCAAAACCAAGTATCGCGCCGAAAATCGCAGCCAGAACCGCTAACGCGATAATCGCAATTAAAATCGTACTCATCGCTTACTTCACCAAACCTGTAAAGCCCATAAAGGCGAGTGACATTAAACCTGCTGTAATCATTGCTATTGATGCACCTTTAAAAGGTACAGGAACGTCGGCGGCGGCTATGCGCTCTCGCATGGATGCAAAAAGTATCAACACCAATGAGAAACCAACAGCGGCGCCGAAGCCGTAGATGATCGATTCAATAAAGTTATGGTTTTCATTAATGTTAAGAAGTGCCACGCCCAATACTGCGCAGTTTGTTGTGATCAGCGGTAAGAAAATGCCAAGCAAGCGATAAAGCGTCGGGCTGGTTTTGTGCACAACCATTTCGGTGAACTGCACCACAACGGCTATCACCAAAATAAAACTCATGGTTCGAAGGTACTCAATACCCAGTGGACGAAGGATGTAGCTTTCCACTAAATACGCACACACTGACGCGAGCGTTAGCACAAAAGTTGTCGCTAAGCCCATACCTATTGCTGTTTCCAGTTTTTTGGACACGCCCATGAAAGGACATAGGCCCAAAAACTTCACCAGTACAAAGTTGTTCACCAGCACAGTGCCGACCAACAACAAAACATATTCGGTCATAGTTATTACGTTCTTAAAATCCGATCTTGATATTATCGTGTTTTGTGACACCAATAACAACCAGTGAACGATGTGGTTTTACATACACGATGGAAAAATAGTCGTCTAATTGATGTATTTTGATGAATCAATAAGAAATTGAATCGTTTGCTGAATGTATTGTTAGCGAGAGGATACTACCTATTAATTTTCATCTAATGTGTGATTTTAAAAAAAGCCCGCCTCTCCCAGGTAGAAAAGAGAGGCGGGCAACGCATATTTACAAGCTAATTATTTAAACTTTCTGAGTGCTTGATGGACTGTGTTTATATCTTACTTGTGAAGGTACGAGTGATGACGTCTTGCTGTTGCTCTGTCGTTAGAGAGTTAAAACGTACCGCATAACCAGACACTCGAATCGTCAACTGAGGGTATTTCTCTGGATGTTCAACCGCATCCAATAACATCTCTCGGTCCAGAACGTTGACGTTAAGGTGTTGACCACCTTCAATCGCAATGCCCTCGTTGCTTGCTTCGTGATGGAAGTAACCATCCATTAGCGCAGCTAGGTTCTTCTTCTGACTCAAGTCATCTTTACCCAATGCGCTCGGCACAATTGAGAAAGTGTAAGAAATACCATCTTTAGCGTAAGCAAACGGTAATTTAGAAACCGATGCCAGAGACGCAACCGCCCCTTTTTCATCACGACCGTGCATTGGGTTTGCACCCGGTCCAAAAGGCATACCTGCGCGACGGCCATCAGGTGTATTACCCGTTTTTTTACCGTAAACCACGTTAGATGTGATTGTTAAAATCGATTGAGTTGGCACTGCTTCGCGGTAGGTGTGCATCTTCTGAATTTTCTTCATGAAGCGCTCAACTAGATCACAAGCGATGTCATCAACACGGGCATCGTTGTTACCAAATTTTGGATAATCACCTTCGATTTCAAAATCAACGGCGATGCCATCTTCATCACGAACAGGCTTCACGGTCGCGTATTTAATTGCCGCCAAAGAGTCAGCGACAACAGACAGACCTGCAATACCACACGCCATGGTGCGGTGCACGTCGCGATCCATCAATGCCATCAGTGATGCTTCGTAGCTGTAACGGTCATGTGAGTAATGGATGATGTTCAACGCTGTGACGTATTGCGTTGCTAGCCACTCCAACATATTGTCGAAACGAGGCATCAAAGCGTCAAAGTCGAGAATTTCATCTTGAACTTTGTCCACTACCGGACCCACTTGCGCTTTCGATTTTTCATCGATACCACCATTGATGGTGTAAAGCAGTGCTTTTGCAAGGTTGGCACGTGCACCAAAGAATTGCATGTGCTGACCAACAACCTGCGGGCTCACACAACAGGCAATCGCGTAGTCGTCATTGTCGAAATCAGGACGCATTAGATCGTCGTTTTCGTATTGAACCGAAGAGGTATCAATCGACACTTTTGCAGCATATTGTTTGAACGCTTCAGGTAATTGCTCTGACCAAAGAATCGTCATGTTTGGCTCAGGAGCAGGGCCCATAGTATGTAGTGTATGTAAGTACCGGAATGTCGTTTTAGATACTAGCGTACGGCCATCAACGCCCATACCAGCCATGGCTTCGGTTGCCCAGATTGGGTCGCCAGAGAACAATGAATCGTATTCTGGTGTGCGTAGGAAGCGAACCATGCGTAGCTTCATGATGAAGTGGTCAATCATTTCTTGCGCTTGTGATTCATCAATCAAACCGTTTGCTATATCGCGTTCTAGATAGACGTCTAGGAAAGTCGAAGTACGGCCCAGTGACATTGCTGCGCCGTTTTGCGATTTAACCGCCGCTAGGTAGCCAAAGTAGGTAAATTGGATCGCTTCTTGTGCAGTTTTTGCAGGTAGCGACATATCAATGCCGTATTTCAGACCCATTTGACGAATGTCTTCAAGCGCTTGAACTTGATCAGCTATTTCTTCGCGAAGACGAAGTGTTTTCTCAAGATCGTTGCCTTGTTCTAAGAACGTTTGTGTTGAGTTGTATTGCTCTTTTTTGTCTGCTTTTAAGAAGTCGATACCGTATAGGGCGAGACGACGATAGTCACCAATGATACGACCACGGCCATAGGCATCAGGAAGGCCCGTGATGATGCCTGATTTACGACAGGCTAGAATTTCTTGGGTGTAAAGGTCGAAACACGCTTTGTTGTGAGTTTTACGGTATTCAGTGAAGATTTTTTCAACCGTTGGATCTAGCTCGCGGCCATAAACTTCGCACGAGTTTTTTACCATGCGAATCCCGCCATTGGCGATGATTGCACGTTTTAGCGGTTGATCAGTTTGTAAGCCAACGATCTTTTCCAGATCTTTGTTGATGTAGCCTGCATCGTGGGAAGTGATTGTTGAGGGCAAGTCTGTGTCAAAATCAATAGGGGCGTGTGTGCGGCTTTCTTGTTTTATGCCTTCAAGCACTTGGTTCCATAACGCTGAAGTGGATTCGCTAACTTCAGCTAAGAAAGTCTCGTCTCCCTCATAGGGTGTATAGTTTTTTTGGATGAAGTCACGAGTGTTGACAGAGTTTTGCCATTCACCAGCAGTAAATCCAGCCCATGCATCTAGCATGTCAGTTGTCGGAATAGTCATAAGTAAATCCCTAAGTTATTGATAATTAGAATGGAGGCGACGAGTAGGACGGAACCATTCTTAACCCTTTTAATCGTATGGATTTATTTATTATGAGTAAAATGAATGCTTTTCATTTTTTTAATGATTAAATTGCATTAATAATAGATTCAACTATTTACGATTGTGTTTTGCTAGAAAAGAGACAGAATTAAATGTGTGGTGCTGTGAGAACACTATCTATGACAATGTTATGAGTTCTGTAATTTGAACTTATTTCGGTGTGATTTTATGGCGCCTAGATTGGCTTAGATTTCATGGCGATTAAGATACAAAAAAGCCGTGTCTTGCGACACGGCTTTTCTATAATCTGGCTCCTCCTGCTGGGCTCGAACCAGCGACCTGCGGATTAACAGTCCGTCGCTCTACCAACTGAGCTAAGGAGGAATTGCTTTGCTTGAAAGCGGGAAGAATCTTACCGAGCACTCAAACTACTGTCAACAGTAAAAAAATACATTTTTAGCAAAAAATATTGATTTAAGGGCTTTACTTTTCTGTATGGCTTGCCAGTAAAGGCTCGAGGTTAGTTATCCACTAAATTTGTGGATAAGTATGTTGATGAGATCTGGGTAAAGAAAATTAATATGCAACTAAGTTTTTATTTAATGAGTTTTTAGTCGGAGTTATGCGTAAAATAAGCAAATAAAACAGAGATTTATCGATGTTAATCAAAAGGTATTCAAAGTGGATAAAAATCAATCTTTTGGGGATAAGAAAGTTTTAAGCTAATTTTTGGGGAAAAGTTGTGGAAACTATAATGTAAAGAATGTGTGTAGCTCTTCAACTAGGGCGAAGTACTATATCAGAGTCACTTTTGTATGGCTATAGCATTCTAGACAAACAAGAAAATTTATTAACAATGATGGTTAAATTCTCGATAGACGTAGATTTCATTAGCTAAGGTGTATATATATACAGCCAAAGCGCAGTAAAATTGAGGAAGGGTATGAGTAAAGTCTATGAATTGGTCTCCGATTATCAGCCATCGGGCGATCAACCAGGAGCGATCAATCAGTTGCTTGAGGGGCTCGATGCTGGGCTAGCACATCAAACCTTGTTGGGGGTCACAGGCTCAGGTAAAACCTTCACACTAGCGAATGTGATTGCTCAAGCCCAACGACCTGCAATATTACTTGCGCCAAACAAAACGCTTGCTGCTCAGTTATATGGTGAGATGAAGTCATTCTTTCCTAATAATGCGGTTGAGTATTTTGTTTCTTACTACGATTACTACCAACCTGAAGCATACGTTCCCACAACAGATACTTTCATTGAAAAGGACGCTTCGGTTAACGCCCACATTGAGCAAATGCGACTGTCTGCCACTAAAGCTTTATTGGAACGGAAAGACGCTATTATCGTTGCTTCGGTTTCAGCTATCTATGGTTTGGGTGATCCGGAATCCTACTTACAAATGATGCTTCATTTGCGACGTGGAGATGTGATTGATCAGCGTGATATGCTTCGTCGCCTAGCGGAGCTCCAATACTCGCGCAATGATGTTGCTTTTGAGCGAGGGCAGTTCCGTGTCCGTGGCGAGGTGATTGATATATTCCCTGCTGAATCAGACCAAGACGCTGTGCGCGTTGAGATGTTTGACGATGAGGTGGATTGCATCAGTGTGTTCGACCCATTGACAGGCGTGGTCAAACAACGAGACTTGCCGCGCTATACCATCTATCCCAAGACGCACTATGTGACGCCAAGAGATCGCATTCTTGAAGCGATTGAAAATATTAAAGTCGAACTAGAAGTGCGCAAAAAGCAGCTTCTAGATAACAACAAGCTACTGGAAGAGCAGCGAATTAGCCAGCGCACTCAATTCGATATCGAAATGATGAATGAGTTGGGCTTTTGCTCCGGTATCGAAAACTATTCTCGTTATCTCAGTGGACGCTCGGAAGGTGAGCCGCCACCAACCCTGTTTGACTACTTACCTCATGATGGCTTGTTGATCATCGATGAATCTCACGTGACAGTACCGCAGATAGGTGCCATGTATAAAGGCGACCGTTCGCGTAAAGAAACGCTGGTGGAGTTTGGTTTCCGGTTACCTTCAGCTTTGGATAATCGTCCACTGAAGTTTGAGGAGTTTGAAGCACTAGCGCCACAAACGATTTTCGTCTCTGCTACTCCTGGAAATTACGAACTAGAAAAATCGGCGGGTGATGTAGCGGATCAAGTCGTTCGTCCTACAGGCTTGCTTGACCCTGAGTTGGAAGTTCGCCCAGTAGCGACCCAAGTCGACGACCTATTGTCTGAGATCCGTATTCGCGCTGCTAAAGATGAGCGAGTTCTGGTTACAACACTGACCAAACGAATGGCTGAAGATCTCACCGAATACCTTCACGAACATGATGTTAAGGTACGTTATTTACACTCAGACATTGATACTGTTGAGCGTGTGGAAATTATCCGTGACCTTCGCCTTGGAGAATTTGACGTGCTGGTGGGAATCAACTTATTGAGAGAGGGCCTGGATATGCCAGAGGTCTCGTTAGTTGCAATTTTGGATGCGGATAAAGAGGGCTTCTTGCGGTCTGAACGCTCACTCATTCAGACCATTGGTCGTGCTGCACGAAACATCGAAGGTAAGGCGATTTTATACGCTGACCGAATCACCAACTCAATGAAAAAGGCGATGGATGAAACTAACCGTCGTCGCGAGAAGCAGGAAGCGTACAACGAAGAAATGGGTATTTCGCCACAAGCGCTCAAACGAAATATCAAAGACATCATGGAACTTGGCGATATCACTAAGTCTAAACGCCAGCGTAACACTAAACAGGTACCATTATCGAAAGTGGCGGAGCCTTCGCAAACTTACGAGGCACTGTCCCCTCAGCAGCTAGAAAAAGAAATCAGTCGACTGGAGGCGGCGATGTATCAGCATGCGCAAGATTTAGAATTTGAGTTAGCGGCACAAAAGCGTGACGAGATTGAAAAACTACGAGCGCAGTTCATCGCAAATAGTTGAACAAACTTACCGATTTAGCTATCTAAGCATTTTAGGTCGCTTGTAAAAAAAAAGAAGCCAATAGGCAGTCGGGTCTATTGGCTTGTTTTGTGAACATATCGTTCACTAACAACGTCAGTTGGCTAGGTGACCCGAGGGGTCACTATCGTTACAGCATGGTTTGTGCCACTTTTTAAATAATTGATATTATTTTTGAATTTTTTCCTTTGCTCATAATTTAGCTAATGTTATTTGCAAAATGCAAAGCGTAATGCGATTATTGTTTAAAACACAACAAAATAATAGCTAGGTTATGCAACAAAAACCCGAAGGCCCAAAGTCTCGTTACCTTTTAATGGTCGAGGACACCGCATCTGTTGCGGCTCTGTACCGCTCATACCTGACACCGCTTGGCATAGATATCAATATTGTCGGCACAGGTAGGGATGCCATTGAGAGCCTAAATCATCGAATTCCAGATCTTATTTTACTCGATCTCCGTCTGCCAGATATGACGGGGATGGACGTTTTACATGCCGTTAAAAAGAGTCATCCCGACGTACCTATAATCTTTATGACCGCTCACGGTTCTATCGATACCGCTGTCGAGGCCATGCGTCATGGCTCACAAGACTTTTTAATCAAACCGTGTGAAGCAGACCGTTTACGTGTCACGGTTAACAATGCCATTCGTAAAGCGACCAAACTAAAAAATGAAGCCGATAATCCAGGTAATCAGAGCTATCAGGGGTTTATCGGCAGTAGCCAAACCATGCAGCAGGTTTACCGTACGATAGATTCAGCTGCGAGCAGTAAAGCGAGTATTTTTATCACTGGTGAAAGTGGTACTGGTAAAGAGGTATGTGCCGAGGCTATTCACGCAGCAAGTAAACGAGGTGACAAACCTTTTATTGCAATTAACTGTGCTGCAATTCCAAAAGATTTGATTGAGAGTGAACTGTTTGGTCACGTAAAAGGGGCCTTTACTGGCGCTGCGAATGATCGTCAAGGGGCAGCTGAGTTAGCGGATGGCGGCACACTTTTTCTAGATGAGCTTTGTGAGATGGACTTGGATTTACAAACCAAGTTGCTACGATTTATTCAAACGGGCACATTCCAAAAAGTGGGTTCCTCAAAAATGAAGAGCGTGGATGTGCGCTTTGTGTGTGCCACTAACCGTGACCCATGGAAAGAGGTGCAAGAAGGTCGATTCCGTGAAGATTTGTACTATCGTTTGTATGTCATTCCTTTGCATTTACCGCCTTTACGCGAACGAGGCGAAGATGTTATTGAAATTGCATACTCACTGTTAGGTTACATGTCACACGAAGAAGGAAAAAGCTTCATACGTTTTGCGCCTGATGTCATCGAGCGATTCAACAGCTATGAGTGGCCGGGTAACGTTCGTCAGTTACAAAACGTGCTACGCAATATCGTTGTTCTAAACAACGGTAAAGAGATTACGTTGGACATGTTACCGCCACCGTTGAATCAACCGCTTGACCGTCCGTCGTCTGTGGCTAAATTAATTGAGCCGAAAGCGATGACCGCATCTGAGATTATGCCATTATGGATGACGGAAAAAATGGCAATCGAGCAAGCGATTGAAGCATGTGATGGCAATATTCCTCGAGCGGCGGGATACCTTGATGTCAGTCCGTCGACGATTTACCGCAAGTTACAGGCATGGAACGGCAAGGAAGAGCGGCAAAAAGTATGAGTGTAAATGTATTAAATCAGCAAAAAATAGATGAACTGTCGATGGAAATTGGCAGTGACAACGTACCTGTACTGTTCGATATCTTCCTAGGAGAAATGGATACCTATATCGAGAACTTATCCCAACTACAGGGGGCAGAGCGATTAGCTTACTCAAAAGAAATCAGCCACGCGTTGAAAAGTAGTGCTGCGAGCTTTGGGGCAGATCGCCTTTGTGAACTGGCGATGTCCATAGACAAAAAAGCGAAAGCCGGTGAGTTAACTGCGGAGTCTGAGGAGTTAGAGGCTATGTTCGATCTTTTGCACGAAACTCGAGATGCTTATCGCTCTTGGCGACAGTAACTATTTATTCCTATTAACCATTTTTTCTTAGTAAACATCTGTTCTTACTGGATGCCTGAACTAAAACCCTTCGATGACAGAAGGGTTTTCATTATCAATAAACACCTTAAAAGAGGGCGCTAGCCAGGTAACGTGCTCTTAAATAGAAAGTTGTAGCTGACTTTCAATCGCTAGTTTGAGCTTGTTTCTATCGTGACGCCAGTCTCGGTTAGAGGAGGCGAGTGACTCCGTCACTACATTCCATTGACTTAAGACGTCTTGCTCGGTTTTCTCTGCTAGAACCACGTCTATTTTTCTTCCTTGACAGGCACGTTCACACCATTCTAATTTTTGAGCCATCGTCATTCGTCCCGCTGGGCCGTATTCTGGACTCAGGTTAGCAACAAAAATGACTTTTGCTTTTGTGTTTGCTGCAATCGCTTTGCCGAGTTCAGGCAGCAATAAAGGAGGCATGATACTAGTTAAAAAACTGCCAGGGCCAAGAATAATCGCGTCCGCTTCCGCCAAAGCTGTGATGGCTTCTTTGGTAGCAGGCACTTCTGGTGAAAGATCCAAACGTCGCAAGTCTGATTTCATTTCGTCGACATTTGTTTCTCCCGTAACCCACTTCCCATCTACGGATAACGCGGAAAGATCCGAAGGGTGTTCGGACATAGGAAGGATGTTAACATCGACTTTTAACATATTGCGAATCAGATTAATGGCATCTAAAGGTCTGACCGATAAGTTATCGAGTGCAGTAAGCATCAAATTACCAAGATTATGACCATCAAGTTCGCCAGTGCCTTTGAAGCGATATTCAAACATCATCGAACTGATTGAAGGCTCTGTAATGAGCTGATTAATACAGTTACGTGTGTCTCCCCAAGCGATTCCTCCTTGGCAGTGACGAATTCTTCCTGTTGAACCACCATTGTCAGTCGTGGCAACAATCCCAGTTGCATTGCTGCCAAAATCTCGTAATGCGGCCAGCATTCGACCTAAGCCATGACCACCGCCAACAGCGACCACTTTTTTATCTGTGTAGATATTCATTATGTTCTTCTAATAATCTAATAAAAAACGGCTACAATTTATCTTAAGGGGTGTCTTAAAGGTACTCACTTAGCGGTAAATTGTGTCTCTAGAGAGTTTTTTATCACTCAAGTCTGGATTCCATTACAAATATTAAGTATTTTACACCGCAAAGCTATCAGAGATTTCATATCTCTGGTTGCCATAACTCCGAGCTCACTATTGCTAAGTCCTTGGATAGGCGTTTTGAGCCAGTGGCATACTGTCACAAGGGCATGATTGGAAATGGCCATGCCTCCCGTGTTTGGAAAGGTGTTCCGTGGCGCAACAATTCGAAGACAAATTTCATCGTAAGTTTTATTACTTGCGTCTGTCTGTGACCGACGTATGTAATTTCAAATGTACCTATTGCCTTCCTGATGGCTATAAGCCTTCGGGCAATAAAAACTCGTCTTTTTTATCTCTCCCTGAAATCAAACGGGTCGTAAAAGCATTCGCTGATTGTGGCACGTCAAAAGTGCGCATCACTGGTGGTGAGCCTAGCTTACGCAAAGATTTTACCGACATTATCCATTCAGTAGTGGCGACGCCTGGCATTCAAAAAGTTGCAACGACAACCAATGGCTATCGCATGGCAAAACAAGTCGCAGATTGGCGTGAAGCGGGTTTAACCCACATTAATGTCAGTGTGGATAGCCTTGACCCGCGTATGTTTCGTCAAATCACAGGTGAAAATAAGTTTACTGAAGTCATGAATGGTATCGAACGTGCGTTCGAGGTCGGTTATGAGCAAGTAAAAGTTAATGTGGTGTTGATGAAAGATCTGAACCATCACGAGCTGCCAGCGTTTCTTAACTGGATAAAAGATCGTCCAATCCAACTGCGTTTCATTGAGTTGATGCAAACGGGTGAGATGGATGAGCTATTTAATAAGCACCATGTATCCGGAGTGGCAATTCGTAACCAGCTAATTGCAAATGGTTGGTTGCTGAAAGTGCGCTCGCATAATGATGGTCCTGCGCAAGTATTTGTTCATCCTGATTACAAGGGTGAAATAGGTCTTATCATGCCTTATGAAAAAGACTTTTGTGAAAGCTGCAACCGACTGCGCGTTTCTGCGGTGGGTAAGCTGCACCTATGTCTGTTTGGAGACCACGGTGTAGAATTGCGTGATCTTTTGGAACGTGATGAGCAAGAGAGTGAGCTTATTGAACGTATCCAGGCGCAGTTACAAACCAAGTCGGTAAGCCATTTCTTGCATGATGGCAATACTGGTATGACGCCACACCTCGCGTCTATCGGCGGCTAACTTCATTCAATTTTTAGAGCGAGTTCACTGATAAGCTGGCTCTAACTTTTTCCGAATAGATACCAAGCGTATCAAAGCTAATTAAGAGAATAGGTGAACAAATGGGTCACGCTGAAAGCAAATTCCAACCTGCAAATATTGCCGTTCTAACGGTATCTGACACTCGTACTGAAGAAAACGATACCTCTGGTCGTTACCTAGCTGAGCATGCTCAAGAAGCGGGTCACAACGTAGTAGACAAGCAAATTGTTATTGATGACATGTATAAGATCCGCGCGATTGTTTCTCAATGGATTGCTGATGAAAGCGTACAAGCGATCATGATTACTGGCGGTACAGGTTTCACCTCACGTGATAGCACGCCAGAAGCACTTAAGCCCCTATTTGATAAAGAAGTTGAAGGTTTTGGTGAGTTGTTCCGTATGGTGTCGTACGAAGAGATCGGTACGTCAACTATTCAGTCTCGTGCGATTGCAGGTTTTGCTAACCACACCGTGATCTTCGCAATGCCAGGTTCAACTGGTGCGTGCCGCACAGGCTGGACAAAAATTATTAAACAGCAGTTGGATGCAAGTCATCGCCCTTGTAACTTCATGCCACACCTATCTGTATAACCTTTCCTAAAAGCGAAGGAAAAACAATGACCCAATTTACACATATCAATGCTTCTGGCGAAGCAAACATGGTTGACGTGTCAGCAAAAACGGAGACGGTTCGTGAAGCTCGTGCTGAAGCATTTGTTCACATGGCCCCAGAAACACTTCAACTGATTGTCTCTGGCCAGCACCACAAAGGTGATGTATTTGCGACGGCTCGTATTGCTGGTATTCAAGCTGCGAAGAAAACCTGGGATTTGATTCCACTTTGTCATCCGCTACTACTCTCTAAAGTTGAAGTTCAACTGGAAGCTATCGAAGCAGAAAACAAAGTTCGCATCGAATCAGTATGTAAACTTGCGGGTAAAACTGGTGTGGAAATGGAAGCGCTCACGGCAGCTTCCGTTGCTGCTCTAACGATTTACGATATGTGTAAAGCAGTACAAAAAGACATGGTCATTGGTCAAGTTCGTCTACTGGAGAAAACGGGTGGTAAATCTGGTCACTTTAAGGTGGAATCATGATTAAAGTACTTTTCTTTGCTCAAACTCGCGAGCTGATTGGCATCGACAGTGTCGAGTTAGACAGGCCGTTTGAAACGGTTGAATCAATTCGTGCACATCTAGTGGAAGAAGGCACTAAGAAAGATGGCAAGTGGGATTTAGCGCTCGAGCCAGGAAAGCTACTTGCTGCAGTGAACCAATCCATCGTCCCTCTGGATACACAAGTAAAAGCAGGTGACGAAGTTGCGTTTTTCCCGCCGGTAACTGGGGGTTAAGATGGATTCTCGTGTTTCTGTACAAATTGAAGACTTTTCGGTTGAGCAAGAATATCAACGTCTATCTGAAGGGACGGCTGCCGGCGCTGTCGTTACATTCGTTGGTAAAGTTCGAGATATGAACCTTGGGGATAATGTCATTGGTTTACATCTAGAGCACTATCCGGGGATGACAGAGAAGAGCTTGAGCGACATTTGTGATCAAGCTGAGTCTCGCTGGCCACTATTAGGTGTACGCGTGATTCATCGCGTCGGAGACATGGATAGCGGTGATCAAATTGTATTTGTGGGCGTTTCTAGTGCGCACCGCGGCGCGGCATTTGATGCGTGCGAGTTCATCATGGATTATCTGAAGACCCAAGCACCATTTTGGAAAAAAGAGCGTACGACGAATGAAGATCGTTGGATTGAGTCGCGCGACACCGATCATCAAGCTGCACAGCGTTGGGAAAAATAGAACTAACCCGCATTCTAGTGAAAAAAGCTAAGTGCTAATGGCACTTAGCTTTTTTTGTATTTATCTTCATTGTATTGCTCACTTTGTTTCAATATTTCCTATCTTTTGTCTGGTGATATTCTTCACAATAAAAGTTTTTTGCCCAATATATAAACAATTATTTGTTAGACTTGATTTGTCATAAATGTTAAATGATGTGTAAATATCTAGCATAAGATGCTAGTAAATGGTTTAAACTCAGATTAATCGAAAGTTTCGCCTGTTAAATGTCGCTTCTGGTCTTTATTTGGCTGGTGAATGCTTTGGAGTTAGAGTTTACTGCTAGATATGTGTGGTTTGGTCAGCATTATTGGTTTTTTTGCTACATTTTTATGGCAAATTACTTCAATGATTGCTAATGTGTGCCGCAGTCTTTGTAAGGTTTTAGACTTTTGTGCTCAGAAAGTGCACTAAAAAAATCTAAAACTCTGACCGTTCCAGGCCCTTACAAAGAAGTCATGGATGCTAACGAAAAAATTTGGAGTTTTACGCATGTATAAGAATAAAATCACGCGCGCTTTATTTATTGGTGCTGGTCTTTCTCTCGCTCTAGCTGGTTGTGGTGAAAAGCCTGCGGAGAAACAAGCTGCTGAGCCTGCTCCGGCTCCAGCCCCTGAAGCTAAATCTGATTCTAAAGAGCCAAAACTTGCTGCTGTTCAAGAATTGGTGCGTGGTAACGGTACAGAAGTTGCGACAATAGACCCTCATAAATCTCAAGGTGTTCCAGAATCCCACGTGATTCGCGATCTTCTTGAAGGCCTTGTAAACCAAGATGCGGACGGTAACACTATCCCTGGTGTTGCAGAATCTTGGGAAACTGAAGACAACAAAACATACACTTTCCACTTACGTGAAGACGCAAAATGGTCAAACGGTGATCCTGTCACTGCAGGTGATTTCGTTTACAGCTTCCAACGCGCAGTCGATCCAGCAACCGCCTCTCCATATGCTTGGTACATGGAATACACCAAGATGAAGAACGCAAAAGACATTGTTGCGGGTAAAAAAGATAAGAGCGAGTTAGGTGTTAAAGCGGTTGACGATCACACGTTAGTGGTTGAGTTAGATACTGCAGTACCATATTTTGTAATGATGATGGGCCACACGACAGTGAAACCTGTTCATCAAGCAACTGTTGAAAAGTTCGGCGATCAATGGACGAAGCCAGAGAACTTTGTAGGTAACGGTGCTTATGTTGTTGACAACTGGGTTGTAAACGAGCGTTTGGTTCTAAAACGTAACGAACAGTACTGGGACAACGAAAACACGACGCTTGACCAAGTTACTTTCCTACCAATCGAGAACCAAGTAGCGGAAATGAACCGCTTCCTAGCGGGTGAAATCGACTTCACGAACGAGCTGCCTACAGAGCACTTCAAGCGTCTGAAGAAAGAGCACCCACAAGAAGTGTCTGTAACCGGTAACTTATGTACTTACTACTACATCTTCAATACGAAGAAAAAGCCGTTTGATGATGTTCGTGTGCGTAAAGCGATTTCTTATGCGATTGACCGTAACATTGTGACTGATGCGATTTTAGGTCAAGGTCAAAAGCCAGCTTACTTCCTAACACCTGAAATTACGGCAGGTTTCAACCCAGAAATTCCTGCATACGGCAAAATGACGCAAGAAGAGCGTAACGCAGAAGCTGCGCGTCTATTGGAAGAAGCGGGTTACGGCGCAGACAACCCTCTTGAATTTAACCTTCTATACAATACATCAGAGAACCACAAGAAACTTGCGGTTGCACTGGGTTCAATGTGGAAGAAGACGCTTGGTCTAGACGTTACGCTAGAAAACCAAGAGTGGAAAACTTACCTATCTACCAAAGATTCTGGCAACTTTGAGGTTGCTCGTGCAGGTTGGTGTGGCGACTACAACGAAGCTTCATCTTTCCTAACGCTGATGATGAGTAATAACACTACTGGTGGTATTCACTACGACAGCAAAGAGTACGATGCGATCATGAACAAAGCATTTGCTTCAACTTCTGACGAAGAGCGCCAAGCACTTTACCTAGAAGCAGAGAAGTTGATGGCCAAAGATATGCCAATCGCACCTATCTACCAGTACGTGAAATCACGTCTACTATCACCGAAAGTTGGTGGCTTCCCAGTAAATAACGCGGAAGACAAGATTTACTCTAAAGATCTCTACATCACAGAGTAATTCGTAACTCGATAGAACTATAAAAATGAGGCCCTACATGTGAGAAATTGCATGTAGCGCCTATCTTTAGTCCAAAAGAATTGGACGACTTCTTTAATTTAACTGTCACAGACTGAAAGAGTGAGTTTATGCTTAAATTCATCGCAAAAAGGATATTTGAGGCGATCCCAACAATGTTGGTTTTGATCACCGTATCTTTCTTTCTTATGCGCTTTGCACCGGGAAACCCTTTCTCGACAGAGCGTCCATTGCCACCCGAAGTAATGGCAAATATCGAAGCTAAATATGGCTTGGATAAACCTGTATTTGAACAATACACCACGTATTTGACCAATGTTATCCAAGGTGATTTCGGACCGTCATTTAAATACCTTGATTACTCAGTAAACGAGCTGATCGCGGTTGCCTTACCTGTTTCGGCTAAAGTGGGCTTCATCGCCTTTATCTTTACTTTGATAATGGGGGTTACCGTCGGTACCATTGCTGCGCTCAAGCAAAATACTTGGATTGATTACACCATTATGTCGACTGCGATGCTTGGTGTCGTAATGCCATCCTTTGTATTAGCGCCTGCGCTTATCTACATATTCTCGCTTCATTGGAATATCTTCCCTGCGGGCGGTTGGCAAGATGGTAGCTGGCAGTATTTAGTGCTTCCTGTTATTGGTATGTCGCTACTGTATGTTGCTACCTTTGCTCGTATCACGCGTGGTTCGATGATCGAAACCCTAAACAGTAACTTTATTCGTACGGCACGTGCTAAAGGTCTAAGTTACCGTTATATCATTATCAAACACGCTCTTAAGCCGGCACTTCTCCCTGTTGTTTCTTACATGGGCCCAGCTTTCGTAGGTATCATCACCGGTTCCGTTGTTATCGAAACCATTTTTGGTCTGCCTGGTATTGGTAAACTATTCGTTAACGCTGCGTTTAACCGTGACTACTCGCTAGTAATGGGGGTAACCATTCTGATTGGTTTCCTATTCATTCTATTCAACGCGATTGTAGATATTTTACTTGCAATGATTGACCCGAAAATTCGCTACTAACAGGGACGTTTGGTTATGTTAACGAAAAAAGAAAACCTAGAAGCGATTGAGAAATTCTCCGAAAACTTGGAGATTGAAGGTCGCAGTCTTTGGCAAGATGCTCGTATCCGTTTCATGCGCAACAAAGCGGCGATGGTGAGCTTATTCCTTCTTGTTCTAATGACGTTGGCGGTTATTATCCTGCCAATGATCGCACCGTACACATTTGATGATACTGACTGGTACGCGATGCACGTTGCACCGAATGCTGACCATTGGTTTGGTACTGACAGCTTAGGCCGTGATTTATACGTGCGTACGCTAATTGGAGGTCGTATTTCGTTGATGGTAGGTGTTATGGGTGCATTTGTAGCGGTACTGATTGGTACGCTCTACGGCGCAGCATCTGGTTTCATCGGCGGTAAAGTTGACCGCGTAATGATGCGTATTCTAGAAATTTTATACGCGGTACCGTTTATGTTCCTGGTGATTGTACTGGTAACATTCTTCGGTCGTAACATCATGCTGATCTTCGTTGCGATTGGTGCTATCGCATGGCTAGATATGGCGCGTATCGTACGTGGCCAGACTCTTAGTCTACGTAGCAAGGAGTTTATCGAAGCGGCACATGTGTGTGGTGTAAGCAACTGGAAAATCATTACTCGTCATATCGTACCGAACGTACTGGGTATTGTAGCGGTATACTCTACGCTGCTTATCCCAAGTATGATTCTAACGGAATCATTCCTATCATTCCTTGGTCTTGGTGTTCAGGAACCAATGACAAGTTGGGGCGCTCTTCTACAAGAAGGTGCACAGACAATGGAAGTAGCAATCTGGCAGCTGGCATTCCCAGCAGTGTTCATGGTTGTGACGCTATTCTGCTTCAACTACGTTGGTGACGGCCTGCGCGATGCGCTGGATCCAAAAGACAGATAATTAAAAGATAAGATTAAGGAAGCAATGATGAGCTTATTAGATGTCAAAGATCTGCGCGTCGAATTCACCACGCAAGATGGTATCGTAACCGCAGTAAACGATTTGAACTTCTCTCTCAACCAAGGCGAAACCTTAGGTATCGTTGGAGAGTCGGGATCAGGTAAATCTCAAACCGTATTCGCAATCATGGGCCTTTTGGCTAAGAATGGTATTATTTCTGGTAGCGCAAAGTTTGAAGGCAAAGAAATCCTAAACTTACCAGAAAAAGAACTGAACAAAGTGCGTGCGGAACAGATCGCAATGATCTTCCAAGACCCAATGACATCACTGAACCCTTACATGAAAGTCAGTGATCAGTTGATGGAAGTGCTTATGCTGCACAAAGGCATGGGCAAAGCGGAAGCATTTGAAGAATCAGTACGCATGCTGGAAGCGGTAAAAATCCCTGAAGCGCGTAAGCGTATCACGATGTACCCGCATGAGTTTTCAGGCGGTATGCGTCAGCGTGTAATGATCGCGATGGCGTTGTTATGTCGTCCTAAACTGCTTATAGCCGATGAGCCAACAACAGCACTTGATGTGACGGTACAAGCACAGATCATGGACTTGTTGAATGAGCTGAAATCTGAGTTCAACACAGCGATCATCATGATCACTCACGACCTTGGTGTGGTTGCAGGTTCGTGTGACAAGGTGCTGGTGATGTATGCAGGCCGTACCATGGAGTACGGCAACGTAAACGAAATTTTCTACAATCCAAGCCATCCTTATGCGGAGGGGCTGCTGAAGGCGATTCCTCGCCTCGATACTGAGGGTGAAATTCTGCCGACCATTCCTGGTAATCCACCAAACTTGCTTCGTCTACCGCCGGGCTGCCCTTATCAAGAGCGCTGTCACCGTGTGATGGATCGTTGTAAGCGCGAGGCGCCAATTCTGACACCATTTGGTGATGGTCGTCAGCGTGCATGTTTTTCTGAATGGGAGGCTTGGAACAAATGAACGCAGTAGACAAAAAACTAATTCTGGACATTTCTGAGCTGAAAGTTCACTTCAGCATTGCCTCAAAGTCGGCATGGCCGTGGTCAAAGCCTTCGAGCCTGAAAGCGGTAGATGGCGTGAACGTTCGACTATACGAAGGGGAAACGCTTGGTGTAGTAGGTGAATCAGGTTGTGGCAAATCGACGTTTGCTCGTGCCATCATTGGTCTGGTTGAAGCTACTGACGGCCAAGTAGTTTGGTTGGGTCAAGACCTTACTAAAATGAAAAGCGTTCAGCGCCGTGAGACGCGTAAAGAAATTCAGATGATTTTCCAAGACCCATTGGCATCGCTGAATCCGCGTATGACTGTTGGTGATATCATTGCTGAACCTCTTGAGACATTCTATCCAGAACTGTCTAAGCAGGAAGTGAAAGATCGCGTTAAAGAGATGATGGCGAAAGTTGGCCTATTACCTAACGTGATTAACCGTTACCCACACGAGTTCTCGGGTGGTCAGTGTCAGCGTATCGGGATAGCGCGTGCGCTTATCCTTAAGCCTAAGATGATCATTTGTGACGAGCCAGTATCGGCGCTTGATGTATCTATTCAAGCTCAGGTGGTTAACCTACTTAAAGAGATTCAAAAAGAGTTAGGGCTTTCTCTGGTATTCATTGCGCATGACTTGTCTGTCGTTAAACACATTTCAGATCGCGTTTTAGTTATGTATTTAGGTAATGCCGTGGAACTTGGCGAGGCCGAGGCTCTGTTTGCTGATCCTAAGCACCCATATACGCGTGCGCTAATGTCTGCGGTTCCGATCCCGGACCCGGATATTGAGCGCAATAAGAAAATCCAAATGCTAGAGGGTGATCTTCCTTCACCTATCAACCCACCGTCGGGTTGTGTATTCCGCACTCGTTGCCCACAAGCAACCGAAGAGTGTGCGAAGACAAAGCCAACCATTTTAGGTAATGACGTTCACGCGGTATCTTGTTTACACGTTAGTGTATAAATTCAGCCTGTGACGGGCTTAAGCGCGACACCTTCATCGGGTCGCGCTTTTTTTATGTGTCTGATTTATACATTCGAATTTCTTGAACATGATGTCCTAAGTTCGATGATTCTCTGTTTGATAGGAAACGCTAATATAGACACAAACAGAACGAGAGGAGAGCAATCATGGGTAAGTTGGTTGAAGGTGTTTGGCAAGATGTCTGGTATGACACAAAATCAAATGGTGGCAAATTTGTGCGCGAAGATGCCGGATTCCGTAACTGGGTTAAAAACGACCCTGATGCGGAGTTTACACCAGAGTCCGGTCGATACCATTTGTATGTCTCTCTTGCTTGTCCGTGGGCACATCGAACCCTCATTTTCCGCAAGCTGAAAGGTTTAGAACCACATATTGATGTCACGGTCGTTTGCCCTGATATGCTCAGCCAAGGTTGGCAAATGGGGCTTCCTGAGCCATTGTTTGGTCACACGCGCATGTATCAAATTTACACGCAGGCCAAACCCGATTACACGGGCCGCGTAACCGTGCCTGTACTTTGGGATAAAAAGACCAATACTATTGTGTCAAACGAGTCGTCAGAGATCATTCGCATGTTCAATTCGGAATTCAATGCGTTAACAGGGAATCACGACGACTACTATCCAGAACATCTAAAACACGTTATTGATGAGTGGAACGATTTTGTTTATCCGAATGTCAACAACGGAGTGTATCGTTGTGGCTTCGCGACTACACAAGAGGCGTATGAAGAAGCGTTTGATTCTTTGTTTAATGCGTTAGATAAAATCGATGCTCACCTAGCGACGCATCGTTACTTAGCAGGGAACACAATTACTGAGGCGGATTGGCGTTTGTTTACGACTCTTATTCGTTTTGATGCGGTGTATGTGGGGCATTTCAAGTGTAACAAGCAGCGCATCGCAGACTACGAAAATATACAAGGCTACTTAAAAGAGTTGTATCAAGTTGAAGGCGTCGAAGACACGACGGATTTCTATCACATTAAACGCCACTACTACTTCAGCCACACTGGGATTAATCCGACGCAAGTTGTACCAAAAGGGCCTGATTTAGACCTAAATACTCCTCATGGAAGAGAAAGGATTGGCTAGTTTGCTGCTTCCATCGCAAATGAAAAAGTACTTAACGGTTAGCAATGCCGTTAAGTACTTTTGTGTCATCTAAATACCGGGAGTAGGAGTTTACTTTTTCATTCATCGTCACCTTACTTAGCGCGTACGATGTCCATCACTAGCTTTCCGTCCACTTTTACAGGACCGTCCTCTTTAGCGCCGAGCGTATACTCAAACACACCAGTCTTCATGCCACCTTTCTCTCCGTGGACCATTAACATCAGCATATCGCCTGATTCTACTGGTTCCATCAAAATTGCATTTACGTTTTCATTCTTTCCCATTTTTAACGGAGCGTAGCCGATAACAGGACCAGGCTTCATTGATTCGTCTGTTCGGTGGACAACCATCCACCCATTGTCATCAGCATGAGCCATTTCAGCGGTCACCGTTCCTCCGGACATATCTTGATCGACGCCTTTAATACTCGGGGCGGAAAAGCTGAATGAAGAAAAACTAATCAGAAACGCAGCTAAACCAAACTTTATCAGTGATGTATTGATGAAATCCTTCATATATATTCCTTAGCAGTCAATGAGTTTGTGCATTGCAGTAGCTTTTACGTATTTCCTAGCAAAAAAGTTTAGCTAAAACGTAAATAATGCCGATAAATTGAACAGGGACCGTGCTGCTTTGGAGCCAATGCATTTTGGGGAGTGGGTCAATCGGTGTAAGAACAAGCACGAGCAATGTCGATTAGGTATGGGGGCGATAGGGAGAAAAGCTTTGTGCACCAGTAATTATAGGTTGTGCAGTGATTGGTATAAAAAACAAATAAGTGTTCTGGCCAGCAATAGAAAAAGCCCTCGACGAATCGAGGGCTTTGTATCTATATCCAACTAGATGTCAGAAGCGATTATTTAGCTTCTTGGTCTGCTTGGATAGCTGTTAGAGCGATGGTGTACACGATGTCGTCTACTAGCGCGCCACGAGACAAGTCGTTTACAGGTTTACGCATACCTTGCAGCATTGGACCGATAGATACTAGGTCAGCTGAACGTTGTACCGCTTTGTAAGTCGTGTTACCCGTGTTTAGGTCTGGGAATACAAATACTGTCGCTTTACCTGCAACTGGAGAGTTTGGTGCTTTAGAAGCAGCAACGTTTTCCATAATAGCAGCGTCGTACTGTAGAGGACCGTCAATGATAAGATCAGGACGTTTCTCTTGAGCCAGTTTTGTTGCTTCACGTACTTTATCAACGTCTGCACCCTTACCAGATTCACCAGTAGAGTAAGAGATCATTGCAACGCGTGGTTCGATACCGAATGCTGCTGCAGAGTCAGCAGATTGGATAGCGATTTCAGCAAGCTGTTCAGCAGTTGGATCTGGGTTGATTGCACAGTCACCGTAAACCAGTACTTGATCAGGCAGAAGCATGAAGAATACTGAAGATACGATAGACGCATTTGGTGCCGTCTTGATGATTTGGAACGGAGGAACGATAGTGTTCGCCGTAGTGTGAACAGCACCAGAAACTAGGCCGTCAACTTCGTCGTTCTCAAGCATCATTGTGCCTAGGAATACTGAATCTTGTAGCTTCTCACGAGCCACAACTTCAGTCATGCCTTTCGCACCGCGCAACTCAACTAGGCGAGCAACGTAGTTTTCACGAACAGCATCTGCATCAATGATGGTTACACCAGTACCTAGCTCAACGCCTTGTTGAGCCGCTACGCGACGGATTTCATCTGGGTTACCTAGAAGTACACAGTCTGCAATGCCGCGTTCAGCACAGATCGCTGCTGCTTTAACTGTGCGTGGTTCGTCACCTTCTGGAAGAACGATACGCTTACCTGCTTTACGAGCAAGTTCAGTTAGCTGGTAACGGAACGCTGGTGGGCTTAGACGACGAGACTTCTGAGTGCCTTCAGTCATAGACTCGATCCAGTTACCGTCGATGTGGCCAGCAACGTGTTCGTTGATGAACTCGATACGCTCTTTATCGTCTGCAGGTACTTCGATGCTGAAGCTCTGCAGGTTTAGAGACGTTTGCCAAGTGTTACCTTGTGCTTTGAAGATAGGTAGACCAGTGTCGAATGCTGGTTTACATAGGCCTTCGATTTCGCTAGGGATATCGTAACCGCCAGTTAGCAGTACTGCACCAATATCCACACCGTTCATTGCAGCAAGAGAAGCAGCAACGATAACATCAGGACGGTCTGCAGAAGTAACAAGTAGAGAACCCGGTTTGAAGTGCTCAATCATGTTTGGCAGAGAACGTGCACAGAAAGTGATGCTCTTGATGCGACGAGTGTTGATGTCACCTTCGTTGATGATATCTGCTTTCAGGTGCTTAGCCATGTCGATTGCGCGAGTCGCAATCAGATCAATACTCCATGGCACACAACCTAGTACACGAATTGGAGAAGTGTTGAAAATTTCCATCACTTTCAATTCGTTTTGTTTTGCGCTGTCTGCATCGTCAAAGATTTCAGATAGGTCAGGGCGAGTACGGCCAGCTTCGTCAACAGGAGCGTTTAGCTTGTTGATGATAACACCAGAGATGTTTTTGTTTTTAGTGCCGCCGAAGTTAGAACATGCTACTTCGATACGCTCTTTCAGTTGCGCAGGGTTATCAGTACCTGGAGTCGCAACTAGCACGATTTCTGCACCAAGTGTTGCCGCGATTTCCGCGTTTACTTGGTTTGCAAATGGGTGCTTACGAGTAGGTACAAGACCTTCGATTAGCGTAACGTCTGCGTCTTTGTTGATTTGGTTGTAACGTTCAACAACGGTTTCTAGCAGCTCGTCCATGTTGTCGTTACCGATTAGGCTTTCAGCAACAGACATCGCCATTGGTTCACCGATCTTCATATCGCTGTTACGACCAACGATAGTTGAAGTCAGATCTGGCTGATCACCACCTGAACGTGGCTGACAGATTGGCTTGTAGAAAGAAACTTTAACGCCTTTACGCTCCATAGCGCGAAGAACACCCATGCTAACGCTTGTTAGGCCAACGCCTGCGCTAGTAGGGATAAGCATAATAGTACGAGACATTCGTAGAGTACCTTTAGCTATTTGGGGGATAAAAGCTCAACTCTTATTCCATGAAGCTCGAAGAATAGGAGTTGAGCCCCTAAGAAATTCGTTTGAATGAAAATCTGGCTAGCCGAGTGGCTAGCCAGGAATTCAATTAAAGACCTGTCAGGCGAGCAGTGTCTTCAGCGATGACTAGCTCTTCGTTAGTAGAGATAACCATTGCAGGGATACGGCTGTTTTCAGTCGTGATAACGCCTTCGCCGCCGAAGCGAGCTTTAAGGTTAGCTTCGCTATCTACTTCGATACCGAAGATGCCAAGACGGTTTAGAACCATTTCACGGATAGGGCCAGAGTTCTCGCCGATACCGCCAGTGAAAGTGATTGCGTCTAGACGGCCTTCCATTGAAGCAGTGTAGCCAGCAACGTATTTAGCTAGACGGTGGCAGAACACGTCCATTGCGCGTGTTGCTTCTTCTTTTTGACCGTAGTTGTCTTCAACGAAACGACAGTCAGAAGTCACTTCAGTTAGACCTTGAAGACCAGACTCTTTAGTTAGCATCGTGTTGATTTGATCAACAGAGTAACCTAGAGCGTCGTGTAGGTGGAAGACGATAGCAGGGTCGATGTCGCCACAGCGAGTACCCATTACCAGACCTTCAAGTGGAGTAAGACCCATAGAAGTGTCTACAGATTGACCGTTCTTGATCGCACATACAGATGCGCCGTTACCTAGGTGACAGTTGATGATGTTTACTTCTTCAACTGGTTTGTTTAGTAGGCCTGCAACTTCACGAGTGATGAACAAGTGAGAAGTACCGTGCATGCCGTAACGACGGATACCGTGTTCTTTGTATAGGTTGTATGGAAGAGCGTATAGGTAAGACTCTTCAGGCATAGTTTGGTGGAACGCAGTGTCAAATACAGCAACGTTTTTCAGCTCTGGGAAGTTTTTCTTAGCCGCTTCGATACCGATGATGTGAGCAGGGTTATGAAGAGGTGCAAATGTTGCAGCGTCTTGAATACCTTTTAGAACTTCATCAGTAATTAGTGCAGATTGAGTGAACTGCTCGCCGCCGTGAACGATACGGTGACCGATTGCGCCTAGGTTAGCTTTAAGCTCTGGCTTAGAAGCAAGAATAGTTTCTACCATAAACGCTAGTGCTTCTTCGTGAGCTGCACCATTGCCTAGTTGAGCTTCGTGCTTGCCATCAAGTTTCCACTTGATGCGAGCTTCAGGAAGGTGAAGACACTCAGCAAGACCTGACAAGTGCTCGTCGCCGTTCTCGGCATCAACAACGGCAAATTTAAGAGAAGAACTACCGCAGTTTAAAACTAAAACTAGCTTAGACATGTATGACTACCTGTTATTCGTCTGATAAAAAAATCAGTTAAAGAATGAAAAATTAATCACAAGAATAGCCGATACCCAGAAGGCTGCGTACTAATCCTGGTCAAAAATTGTTCTAATTCCATATAAAGAAATAGTGATGAACCCTTCCATCACTATGATGCGATCCGTGCAGATAGATATCTCGGAGTTGCTTAAATTGTAAATAACAGCAACAATGAGATTGAGGGTCTGCAAAGGATAGCGATAATAAGCAATGATAACAAAAAAAATTTGAAAGAATATTAACTTTCATCAATTTTTTGTACCTTCAGTTGAAATGTTCAACTATTTTTTAGTGAGAGAACGGTATGAGTAATAAAGTCGGATTGATCCATAGCCTGAAAGATGGCCAGAATTACATGGAGATCTGGCCGGTTCGTAAAGAGCTAAGCGCCATATTTCCGGAACAGCGTATCATTAAGGCGACTCGCTTTGGCATTAAAGTCATGCCGGCCGTTGCTGCGATCAGCGTACTCACTCAAATGGCATTCAACAATTACCACGCGTTACCTCAATCCATTGTTGTCGCCTTGTTTGCGATTAGCTTGCCACTTCAAGGCATTTGGTGGCTTGGTGCTCGATCCAACACGAAATTGCCGCCTTCTTTGGCCTCTTGGTATCGGGAGTTGCATCAAAAAATTGTGGAAACAGGTTTTGCATTAGAGCCTGTCAAAGCTCGCCCTCGTTACAAAGAGCTTGCGATAATATTGAACCGAGCGTTTCGCCAGCTCGATAAATCGTCATTAGAGCGTTGGTTCTAATTTAAATTGTTTGAAATGGAGTGTGCACTGGCCGCTCCATTTTTGATCCTGCCTCTATTACCTACTTTGACGGTCGTTGATGAAGCGAGCGAAGCTTTGTTTACCAAAGATTCTTTCCGGATGAAGAAGTCCCCCCGATCACAAATGTTGCTTTAGTGTTAAATCTTTCTTTTCTTTACTAAGACTTAGTAGTAATAATAAAAACAAGATGCGCAAGAAGTGCACAGTTATATGAACACAACAATACCGCCTTCAAACATTTGAATTCACGAGTCGATACACATATTGAAAGCTCGTGAAACAAGGACGAAGTCACATCAAGGAGTTATGATGAAAACGAAACGTTTATTAGCCACTGCCGTTCTATCAGCTACTGCTATTTTCTCTTCTACCAATGTACTGGCCGCCACTGCAACTGTCGCAGTTTCACAGATTGTCGAACACCCGGCGTTAGACGCGACGCGCCAAGGGTTACTTGATGGTTTGAAAGCGAAAGGCTACGAAGAAGGCAAAAATCTAGAATTTGATTATAAGACCGCACAGGGTAATCCAGCGATTGCGGTGCAAATTGCCCGTCAGTACGTCGGCGAAAATCCTGATGTGTTAGTTGGCATCGCGACACCTTCGGCACAAGCTTTGGTGTCGGCTACTCGCTCTATTCCTGTTGTCTTTACTGCGGTAACAGATCCGGTTGGTGCGAAATTGGTTAAGTCGATGGAACAACCAGGTAAAAACGTAACTGGCCTGTCTGATCTTTCACCCGTTGCTCAGCATGTCGATCTCATCCAAGAAATTCTTCCTCAGGTGAAAAGCATCGGGGTTGTATTTAATCCCGGTGAAGCTAATGCCGTGACTTTAGTTGAATTACTAAAAGAAAGCGCAAAAGCAAAAGGCATACAAGTGGTTGAAGCGACCGCACTAAAAAGTGCTGATGTTCAGTCTGCGACTCAAGCGATTGCAGCGAAATCAGACATTCTTTACGCCCCAACAGACAATACAGTTGCAAGTGCGATTGAAGGGATGATTGTGGCAGCGAATCAAGCGAAGAAACCTGTATTTGGTGGCGCGACGTCGTATGTCGAAAAGGGTGCAATTGCAGGCTTAGGTTTTGACTACTACCAGGTTGGTGTACAAACCGCGGATTATGTGGCGGCGATTCTTGATGGTCAAGAACCAGGCAAGCTGGATGTAAAAGTCGCGACGGGTTCTGACCTTGTAATTAATGAAAGCGCAGCATCTAAGCTCGGTATCAAGCTGCCAAGTTCTGTGGTTGAACGTGCGACAAGCATGCAATAAGTAACGTTCTTTTGGGGTAAAGACCGTCACGCTGGTTGGTAGAGGCTTGCCCCAAAATTGATACTCGCCAGACTTCTCGTGTAGAGCATTCTGCTAGAGAAGAAGGGGAGTATACGTTAGAAGTCTTACGTTCAGGTTGGTATTAGCCAGCCTGAGCATGCAGAAAGGAGCAGTTATGTCTGCATTTGCTTTTTTTGGTGCACTCGAAATTGGCTTGATTTATGGCCTAGTCGCTCTGGGTGTGTATCTTACGTTCCGTGTTCTCGACTTCCCCGATTTGAGTGTGGATGGCAGCTTTCCAATGGGAGCGGCGGTGGCTGCAACGGCGATTGTCGCAGGTATTAATCCTTGGCTTGCGACAATAATGGCGATGATAGCTGGTAGTATGACGGGGTGGGTAACCGCTTTTCTGGCTGTTCGGTGTGGTATTTTACACCTGTTAGCTTCCATTCTTACCATGATCGCTGCATTTTCAATTAATATTCGTATTATGGGCAAACCTAATATGGCGTTGCTTGGAGAGGATACGATTCTCACTCCGTTTGAAGCATTGGGCGATGCGATGTTTATTCGCCCTCTGGTTGTTGGGGTCTTAGTTCTTCTTTCCGCTTTCTTTGTCATTCGCCTGCTGAACAGCGACTTTGGTCTTGGTTTACGAGCCACGGGTGTGAATGCGCGTATGGTTTCTGCGCAAGGGGCGAGCACTGGCTTTTATACCTACTTTGGCTTGGCTTTATCTAACGGTTTTGTCGGATTCGCAGGCGCGTTGTTTGCACAAACGAACAGCTTTGCAGATGTGACCTCTGGCGTGGGCACCATTGTGGTTGGTTTGGCTGCTGTGATTTTGGGCCAGACCCTCATTCCGGGGCGAAAAATTTGGGTTGCGGTATTTGCTGTCATCATCGGTTCGGTACTTTATCGCCTTGCAGTGGCTTTCGCTTTGAGCTCTGGCATGTTTGGTTTACAAGCTTCAGACCTCAACCTGGTTACCGCAGTATTGGTGGCTGTGGCGCTTATTGCTCCAAAGCTAAAACAGAGCATGAGAGCGAAACAACGCGTTACTGATGCTAAACAAGCGGCATCAAAAAATGGTTCTGGGGAGGCATTATGATCGAACTAAATAATATTCAGGTCACGTTCAACCCTGGGACGATTTTGGAAAATCGTGCATTGAAAGGCGTCTCTTTAGAGGTTCCAGAGCATCAATTTCTTACCGTGATTGGTTCTAATGGCGCAGGAAAATCGACGTTGCTTGGTGCGGTGACAGGTGAGACGCCGATGATAGGTGGTCAGGTGATCATTGATGGCAAAGACGTCACCAAGCAGACGGTTGCCCAACGTGCAACGCAATGCGCCCGAGTGTTTCAAGATCCATTGGCCGGGACTTGTGGTGAACTGACGATAGAAGAGAACATGGCTCTCGCGCACATGCGTGGTAAAAAACGCAGCTGGGGGTTGGCGCTCTCTACCAAACGTCGCAAGCTGTTCCAAGAGCGAATTAGCATCCTCGGTCTTGGTTTAGAAGACCGCTTGGGCGATAGCATTGGGTTGCTGTCTGGTGGACAACGACAAGCCGTTAGCCTTGTGATGGCGACGTTATCGGAGAGTAAGTTGTTGTTGCTTGATGAACACACGGCAGCGCTTGATCCTCGTATGGCGGCGTTTGTTATCGACTTAACTAAACGTATTGTCGATGAGTTCGATTTAACCGTGATGATGGTGACGCATTCGATGAAAGACGCATTAGCATGTGGCGATAGGACCGTAATGCTTCACCAAGGTGAAATTGTGCTTGATGTGGCTGGAGAGCAGCGCGCTAACATGCAAGTACCAGACTTGTTGGATATGTTCTCCAAAGTGCGTGGTGAAGAGCTGGCAGATGACAGTCTTTTGTTGAACTAAGCGGTATCCGACAAGTCACTACGCCTACTAAGTGTGATCCTCCTTGCGAAAATTGGCTGATATGTCAACTCGCAGGGAGGATTTCTTGTCTCTAATTCTTCAATAACATAGTGGCATATCCGATGACGAGGAGTGCCCATAATGAACCTGCCATTTATTTTTCATAGTCAAACTATTGATGGTTTAGCTTTTAATGACGAGCAAGTTACAGTCAGACTGAAAACCGAGACATTGGATTTTGATTCCGTCTATGTGCGTATTGAGCCGGACAATGAAGAATATCTGGTCGATATGGCTCAAGTAGGAACAGCTGGTGAATTATTACTATGGGAGGCATCGTTTCGACCAAATCAAGATCGAGATGTCACACATTATGTGTTTAAGCTCCTCAAAGACGGACAGCAATACTGGCTCGATGCACGAGGCGTACAAAAGCGTATTCCACCCAAAGAGTTCCACTTTAAGTTGAATGTAGAGCATCAGCCACCAAGCTGGGTCCAAGAGCAAGTTTTCTATCAAATCTTTCCTGACCGTTTTTCTGCTAGTAAAAGTGAGTCTGATATTCGCCACGCTTATGTTCAGTATGATTCTGCATCGGTCGTCAAGGCGTGGGGAGACGCGGTAGGCTCTCACCAAAATACCGGGGCACGTGAATTCTTTGGCGGCGACCTCAAAGGTGTGGAGCAAAAGTTGGACTATCTTGAACAGCTCGGCGTTACTGCGCTTTATTTTAATCCGATCTTTTCTTCACCAAGTAATCATAAATACGACACCACTGATTACTTCACTGTTGACCCTATGTTCGGCACCAACGATCAGTTTGCTGAACTGTGTGAGAAAATCCGTGGTAAGAATATGAAGATTGTCTTAGACGCGGTGTTTAACCACACGTCAGTGCATCATCCTTGGTTTGATATCCAACAAAAAGGAGAAGGAGCATATGGCAATCCGCAGTCAAAGCTCCGTGATTACTACTTTTTCGAAGGCGAAACCAATCACTACATTGGTTGGAAAGGCATTGGTAACTTACCGGTTCTGAACTTCGAAAATGAACAGGTGCGCGACTACATCTACCAAAGTGAAGATTCTGTCATCAAGTATTGGCTGAAGCCACCGTACTTGGTTGATGGCTGGCGGTTTGATGTAATCCATATGCTTGGCGAAGGAGACGGCGCGAAAAACAATGCTCATTATGTGGCAGCGTTTCGTAATGCGACTAAGTCAGTAAACCCGAATGCTTATGTGTTAGGTGAGCACTTTTTTGAAGCAACGCAGTGGTTGCAAGGTGATCAAGAGGATGGGGCGATGAACTACTACGGTTTTGCTCATCCAGTTCGAGCTTTTATCGCACGACAAGACATTATGTACGATCCAATCAACATTGATGGTTTGGAGTTTAAAGCATGGTTGGACGAAGCCAGAGCAAAAATCCCATTTTCGAATCAGCTATCGCAGCTAAATCAACTCGATAGTCACGATACTGCTCGGTTTATCACACTGGTTGATGGTGATAAGCGTAAAATGAACATCGCGCTAGCAATGCTTATGACTTACGTTGGCACGCCTTGTATTTACTACGGGAGTGAAGTCGGTCTAGAAGGAGGTCTAGACCCAGATAATCGTTGCTGTTTTCCTTGGAATGAAATTGAAAGTTCACAATGGCTATCGCTTTACCAACAATGGATCAAGATACGTAAACAATGTAAGCCTTTACAGTCGGGCTGTATTCAATGGCTTCATTGCACTAACAACCTGTTGGCGTACGCACGTGTACTGGGTCGTGAAGCAGTCGTTGTAATGATTAATCTCAGTGGTAATGAATGTTCAATCGATTTACCTATGTGGCAACTGGGCTTGGAGGTTAGCCAAGTTGTATCGTTGTTAGATGACACAGAACAGGTTGATTATAAAGGTCATATCTCTGTCAATATGTCTGCACAGAGCTGCAAATTATGGCGACTAAAGTGACACCACACTCTATATTGATTAAACTCCTTTAATATATAAACGGTCTCAAACAGCGCGCACACATTTGTTTGGTCTCTTGTTATCTGGTGCTGCATTGCATGCGTCACCAGATAACGAGTATCAATTTAATAGCAGTCATAAGAGACTATTGACCTTTCATATGTATGGTACTCAATGGTAAACCAAAGGCGATTTAGCCTCTCATTTGTCATCTTTTTTCCTCTGGCGTTATTTGTAGTGGTTTTACTCGTGACAACGAAAAATTACTATGATGCGGTTAACCGCTATATCGATTCTGAGTATTCGCGTATCGAGCGTGCAATGTCTCGCGGTATTAAAGTACTCACGGCTTTAGATTACAGCTTCACCAACTATACCAATTACGCTAACCCACTGTTTGAAGAACATAATTCTTTAGTCAAAGAAGGGCTTTGTTATCTTTGGCCTATAGATGTGTTATTACTCGAAAGTGTTTATAGTGAAGGGTTACCTGCGGTTGACCTTGATTATATGATCGTAGGGGACGAAAGCTTATGCCAGCAAGGTTCAACGATTAACCAGTTAGCTGAACAAAAGGTGGGTTTTGCGCCGTCCTTGTCATTTCTGCACGATATTGAATCGCACATTGTTGGAATCCATTACATTGACAAACGCGGTTACGTTATCTCCTCACCCGATACCTACGCAAAAAATTTCACGAGAGAACTTTTGTCAACGCTAAAAGCCCGACCTTTTTGGCAAAAAACCGCGCAAGATAAAGTGAACATTACCTTGGCTGGACCAGGGCCAGTGTTGGACTCGATGGAAGGTCAAGTCATTAGTATGACGGTACCCGTCTATGAGAAAGGAGAACACCAAGGTGTTTTGTCTATTGATTTTGACATCAATACGCTCATGGCTTCGTCGCTAGGTCTTGTTGGTCAGTTTCATTTGGTTTCCAATTTACAATCCATTCCTTCAAACAGTACACGAATCAAACCAGTCGAATTAGAGCGATTGAGTGCGAATCACAGCATGTACTACGAGTACAACCTTTGGGATGAAGCTAAGAACCTAGCGGTTTTTGAAAAATACAGCCTTATTGTCGCACTATTTATTTACGTGCTGAGTACCGTCGTCTTGTTCTATGTGAATATGCATAGCGAGCGACGTTACTTTAAAGAACTGGCAGCGAGACCCAATGACCAGTTTATTGAATCGTCGAGGTATGCAAACCGTGTGGCGTAATAAGATGACAAAAAAACAGGTTGCTTTAGCAGTGTTCGATATTGATAACTTCAAGAAGATCAACGACACCTATGGTCATGATGTCGGTGACTCTGCAATTCAGCTTGTTGCAAAATGTATACGTGAAAATATTCGCCATACCGATGTTGCCTCAAGGTTTGGTGGCGAAGAGTTCGTTTTAGCGATTTATGACGAAGATTCAGAGGGCATTAAACTCATTTTAGACAGAGTAAAAAAGGCCATAGATGAGCGCTCGACACGCGTAACGAAAGAAGGCTTTACGATCTCTGGCGGTGTGGTGTTTAGTAAAGAGAGCCGAGTAGAAAACTTTGATGAATTGTTTAAAGCGGCGGATGAAAAGTTATATCAAGCCAAAAGTACCGGCAAAAATAAGATCTGTTACTAGGATTTAGATACAAAAAAGGACGAGATATTCGTCCTTTTTTGTGTTCGGGAGTTATGCAACCTGAGAGTTTAAGTCATCGCGGTAGCGTTGAATATGCTCAACAATTGGTGCGGCTTTGTTGAACGTTCTGATTTCTCTAAATAGGTCTTTTGCTTCAGGATAAGCCTGACGTAAGTAAGAGAACCATTGTTTTACGCGGTTTGGGTAATACAAGCCTTTATCGCCTTTCATCTCAAACTTGGAATAATAGATAAGCAACTCAACCACCTCGGGCCATGACATTGGCTGGTGGTTATGTTTTACCATATTGCCTAAGTTAGGGATATTGAAAGCGCCTCGGCACACCATCAAAGAGTTAACGCCAGTCGTTTCAATGCAACGTTGACCGTCTTCATAATTCCAAATTTCACCATTCGCTATCAGTGGGATATCGAAACGTTCGCGAATTCGGTTGATGTAATCCCATTTTATCTCAGAAGCTTTATAACCACCTTGTTTAGTACGTGCGTGTACGGTCAATTCATTTGCGCCAGCAGACTGAATGGCATCGACAATTTCAAAGCAATCTTCAGGGTTCTCCCAGCCAAGACGAATTTTTGCAGTTACGGGAATGGCTTCTGGAACGGCTTCTCGACAAGCTTTAACAACACGGTGAATGAGCTCTGGATGTTGGAGTAGCGCTGCTCCACCTTTACTTTTGTTGACCATTTTGGCTGGGCAACCAAAGTTTATATCAATACCTCTGGCGCCAAGATTTGCCGCTTTAATTGCGTTCTCAGCCATCCAGTTTGGTTCTTGTCCCAACAATTGCACATGTACTGGCACACCAGATGCAGTCTGAGAACCTTGCAACAGCTCCGGGCATAAACGGTGAAATACATGATCGGGTAATAGCTGGTCGATTACGCGAACAAACTCCGTAACACACAGGTCATAGTCGTTTATCTCGGTCAGGATTTGGCGCATCAAATGATCTAAAACGCCTTCCATTGGGCCTAGTACAACTCGCATAGCTTGCCTAATACAGTTTGGTGGTAAAAAAGAGGGCGATTGTAGCGATGTAAGTTAAGTTTGTCATTAAAAGAGTCGAAGCGCCCAGTGCTGTCAAACACACAACGTTAGGTTACGTGCTTTTGAGCTCTGAGGTATAATGCCGCCAAATTTATGGGAAACCAGATGTCATGCAATACACATTGATTGAAAAAGGTGAAGTTCACGTCGATGAATCTTGCCTATTTATCGAAGGCGCAGTGTTAGCTGCGAATCTGACGACAAAACCACTCGCTCCTGAAAAGTGGTTAGAGCCGCTATTAGGTGAGGGATTCAAAGCGATTCAACCAGCTGTGGAAGAGCAAATTCACAAGCAGCATAACCGAATTCAACGAAACGAATATTCCGTGCTAGAGCTAACAGGCAAAGAACCTGAACAACTTGCTGATTTTGCCGAAGGCTTTATGTCTGTTTGGCCAATGATTGAAGAACAGTGGCAGGACGTTGAGCTCAATGATGGATTACAGCGTATGCTGCAAGCATTACTGACCACTTTGATGCTGGCTATTGATGAGCCAGCAACGCAGCAACAGATGCGCGACGCAGGTATTGAAACGCCACCGGCCCTGACAGATTTAGTCGACCAGCTTGATTTAATGGTCGGTGAAGTCGCGCTGGGCGCGGATGAGTTGATGGTAGGAAATAAAGCTCAAAGCCTAAACCCATTCAAAGGTATCGGGCGCAATGATCCCTGTCCTTGTGAGAGCGGAAAAAAATTCAAGCAGTGCTGTGGTCAATCACGCGGCTAAAGCGAATCGCCGCGCTATCCACTTAACAAAAAGCCGACCAGATGGTCGGCTTTTTGTTAATTTTTACGCGTTAGTAGGATTAACGAATTGGATTAACGCGTTTTGCAGGGAAGAATTGTGCAATTACAATTAATGCCAAAGCGATTAAATTGCCTGCAAAAATTACTACTAACCATTGTGGCATTGATAAATCAAGGAGCTGCCACACAACCTTAGAGCAATCACCATATGCTTCAAACATCCAAGGAACCCACTGATTGAGCGGAGCCCAGCTAGGGAATGTGACGAATAAATCGCAAGTCGCGAATGGTGATGGATTAAACTGGTAGTCAACGTGCTGCATCGCAAGTAACAAACCCTTGTAAGCACTTAATCCCCAGCCTATCAAACCTAGCCAGCGGAAAATTGGGTTCTTGGGTGCCAATATACCAACCATTGCAGCGACGCCCACTCCCATCATCGCGACTCTTTCATAAATACACATGACACATGGTGCAAGCATCATGACGTGCTGAAAATAGAGGGCACATGCTTCAAAGAAAACGACAAATAGCAGAAGCAGTAGCCACGATAAACGTCCCTTTGAAAACTGGTTAAGTGAATTTAAAATAGTCACGTTTTTGTTCCTGTCTGAAATAGAAAAAGCTCTGAATACTCAGAGCTTTTTATCGTGGATAAGTTTCCTAATCAACTCAAATTTTAGTGACCACCGGATACTACGGGAGTCAGATCACCACTATGAGGTAAAATCCAACCAGCTTCGTAGAAAGAAGCTGTTGCAGGCTCTAGGAAGAACATGATTCCCATCAGACCGACAATCGCAAGAACGACGGTGTAAGGCAGCGCCATGATAACCATTCGACCGTAAGACAGACGAATTAATGGAGCGAGAGCCGATGTGAGTAAGAATAGGAATGCCGCTTGACCGTTTGGCGTTGCAACAGAAGGCAGGTTAGTACCAGTATTGATTGCCACCGCCAGTAAGTCGAACTGATCACGAGTAATGAGACCCTCAATGAGTGCAGTTTTTACTTCATTGATGTAAACCGTACCAACGAACACGTTATCCGACACCATAGATAATAAGCCATTCGCCACATAGAACAGAGCTAGCTGAGTACCTTTATCTTCAACGGCAAGCACCGCATCGATGACTGGTTTAAACAGCTCTTGGTCAATGATTACGGCAACGATCGAGAAAAATACTGCAAGCAGTGCAGTGAAGGGCAGGGCCTCTTCAAACGCTTTCCCCATGGAGTGCTCTTCAATGACACCAGTAAATGCGGTCGCTAATATGATCACAGAAAGGCCAATTAAGCCGACAGCCGCTAAGTGCAAAGCGAGTGCAACGATCAACCAAACCGCAATAAGACCTTGAACCCAGAGTTTTGCGACATCTTGATTTGTTCGCGTTTTACGCTCTTCACGGTCAAAATCGACGAGGATCTGACGAACGTTGTTAGGAAGCTTTGCGCCGTAGCCAAACACTTTAAGCTTTTCAACTAAAGCACAAGTGACGAGACCACAGAAAAATACAGGTAGTGTCACTGGAGACATACGGATTAGGAATTCACCAAATAACCAACCCGCTTGGTCTGCAATAATTAAGTTTTGAGGTTCACCAACCATCGTGGTTACGCCACCTAAGGCAGTACCTACACCAGCATGCATCAACAAAGAGCGCAAAAAGGCACGATAGTTTTCTAAGTCATCACGCGTTAGTTCAGTGATCGTGTCATCTTGTGTATGGTCATGGTCACCGATAGGGTTACCAGACGCTACTTTGTGATAGATAGAGTAAAAGCCGATCGCCACGCTGATAACAACGGCGATAACCGTCAAGGCATCCAAAAATGCAGACAAAAATGCCGCAGCAAAGCAGAACGCGAGTGATAGTAGGGTTTTAGAGCGAATGCCAAGTAAAATTTTGGTAAAAATGAACAGCAATAGCTGCTTCATGAAGTAGATGCCCGCAACCATAAATACCAGAAGTAGCAGTACTTCGATATTTGCTACTAATTCGTGCTTAACTTGCGCAGGGCTAGTCATGCCGATAGCAATGGCTTCAATAGCAAGTAAACCGCCAGGTTGTAATGGGTAGCATTTTAATGCCATTGCTAGCGTGAAAATAAATTCAGCGACCAACAACCATCCAGCTACAAATGGGTTTATTAGGAAGAATACAATCGGGTTAATTATTAAGAAGGCTATAATGGCAACTTTGTACCAATCAGGCGCTTTACCAAGGAAGTTCTTGATAAAAGCGTTTCCGAGCGATATCGGCATGATAATTCTCTTTATAACAAAATTATGAATAGACACTACAATAGTGCTTAAGTATCTGTTTGTTAGACTTATTAACTAGTCTTTAAAAACAATAACTTAGTAAAACAACAATCCTTTGTTTATTGTAGTCTTGCCAAGTTACTTCCCCTGAACTCAAGCACCGCTCACTTTCGACCGCAAACTCTACACTCAGGCATTTATTAGTCAATAACAAAACGTGATGCTACTGACTAAAATGACTTTTTAAATGTAATAACGCGATCAAAACGGCGTTACTATACCATGAAAGTCTTAAAAAAATCCTCTTGGATTTTAAATGACGGTCAGTGACGAGAAAAGGCAAATTAAGAAAGAATATTAACTGTGATATACAAAGTAATTTTTCATATTTTGAATATAAAAATGTGACACGGTTGTCTTTATTTCTCCGAGATTTGTGAGCTGTTTAATTAAATGAAAATTCATATTTTACTGCTTTCGCTCGCATGTTAGAGCCTCTTAAATTGACACAAAATATAGAGTATTAACTCTATGTTATGGAGTCATTTCCACTATTGATCGTAAATTTTCTCAAACCGCTAAGTAGTGGTATGATGAGTAGTATCGACCCTCAGAAATCAATATTGGATAAAAAGTAGAATGGTCATAAAGGCGAAAAGCCCTGCGGGATTCGCAGAAAAATATATTATCGAGAGCATTTGGAACGGCCGTTTTCCTCCAGGCTCAATTTTACCTGCTGAGCGCGAGCTGTCCGAACTGATTGGTGTTACTCGAACGACTTTAAGAGAGGTTCTTCAACGACTAGCCCGTGACGGATGGTTGACTATCCAGCACGGCAAACCTACGAAAGTTAACCAATTTATGGAGACCTCTGGCCTGCATATTTTGGATACTTTAATGACGCTAGACGTTGATAATGCGACAAACATTGTAGAAGATCTGCTTGCGGCACGTACTAACATCAGTCCTATCTTTATGCGCTATGCATTTAAAGCGAACAAAGAGAGCTCTGAGCGTACAATTAAGAACGTAATCGAATCTTGTGAAGCTTTAATGAATGCGGCTTCCTGGGACGAATTCATCGCTTCTTCGCCGTATGCTGAAAAAGTTCTGCAGAATGTGAAAGAAGATAACGAGAAAGATGAAGCGAAGCGTCAAGAAATCTTGATTGCTAAAACGTTCAACTTTTACGATTATATGCTTTTCCAGCGCCTAGCATTCCATTCAGGAAATCAAATTTACGGTTTGATCTTTAATGGTTTGAAGAAGCTTTACGATCGTGTCGGTAGCTACTACTTCTCAAATCCAGCTTCTCGTGAGCTAGCTCTGAAGTTTTACCATCAATTGCTCGAAACTTGTGAAAGTGGCCAGCGTGAACAACTACCAGTAGTGATTCGTCATTATGGTATGGAAAGTGCGTTGATCTGGAACGAAATGAAAAAGCAATTACCAACGAACTTCACGGAAGACGACAGTTAAGCGCTGACAAGTTGGATAAGCGAAAACCGCAGTGCCTTAGGCCTGCGGTTTTTTTGTTTTTATTTATAAGTCGGCGACGGACCAAGCACCAATAATAAGGCATGGAACGTTTATCCTGCTAGCGAGAGTCTGGGTAACGGTAGATATAATGACTCTACGACATCTGAAAGGACATGGTCGTAAGTATTGAAGATGGTCAATGACAAGTCCGATGTGACGCCATAAAGCTCTGCTTCTGTTAAGTCGACATGACTCTCTGTCACGTATTCATTTAGCGTCTGTATTGAGCGCGTGGAAGCAGGAGAGGTAATGCTAAGTGGAGCGATAACCGCTAGTTGGTTTAGCTTACGCATCATGACCGATGCATAATTTTTGAAACGTTCATTTCCGCCTTGCTCTCCTAAATCTTGAATGCTGATTCGTAACTGAGTCAGGGTCTCCAAGCTATCCATAATGTTTTGCCAGTTCATGTGATACTCATTATGCAAGTCATCTCTTTGTTCAACCGCTAGCCATGCGATGGTTACTTCATCCATCAAAAACAAGCAATGACGAATTAACTTACCATGCTCCATCTGGTTTCTTGCAACACTATGGTCATTCCATTGTTCAAGTAGTTTCCCTACTTTAATCTGTAATACGCGATACATGGGTTTGTTTTCAAACCGTGAGGTTTCGACTAAAAGATGAAGCTTGTTGGTGAGATCGTTATGAAGGACTTCTAATTCTTGTTCGTTATTTTGTTGAAATTGAAGTGAGTAGTGCGTCGCAGCTCGATGGCGTCTCAGCAGATGAACAACATCTCGCAATAATGTTAACAGCTGATATTTACGCGCGTGTTGCTGCTCTCGTTTAGAAGATAAGTGATATATTCCGGCTAAAATAGCGATAGATAATAATGTGGAAATCAAAACAAACATAACCAACTCCTTGTTAGTGTTTGGACCTAGCAAGGAAGATTGCAGTTTTGATGCCACTAATTAAATTCTATTAAAACAGTAATTTAGGATTGTGATGGGAGAGGTGCTGTACAAGTTTGGTGCACAAATTCCCCAAAAGTGTGAATTCAGTCAAAAAAGTCCCCGCTGAACTGGCGAGGACTTTTTAAATTTGATTGTAAAGCTACAACTTACATTACACGCATCCCTGGTTGAGCGCCTTCGTGTGGCTCAAGGATCCACAGGTCGCTACCACCAGGGCCTGCCGCTAGGATCATACCTTCAGACATACCAAACTTCATCTTACGAGGTTTTAGGTTTGCTACCATTACTGTTAGCTTGCCTTCTAGCTCTTCAGGTTTGTAAGCTGACTTGATGCCAGAGAATACCTGACGAGTTTCACCACCGATGTCCAATTGGAACTTAAGCAGTTTGTTGGCTTTTGGTACTTCTTCACAAGAGATGATGCGAGCGATACGCATATCTACTGCGGCAAAAGCATCGAACTCAATCTCTTCAGCGATTGGTTCTTTGTCTAGCTCGGTTTGGCTAGCCTTGTTCTTTTCCGCTTCAGCTTTCTCTTTCGCCGCCATTTCTGCCGCCGCATCTTCTTTAGACGCTTCGATCATCGCTTCAACATTCTTCGGATCGATACGGTTGAACAGTGCTTTGAACTTAGTGATCTCGTGGCCTGTTAGTGGAGCAGCGATGTTTTCCCAAGTTAGCTCTTGGTTTAGAAACGCTTCAGTACGCGCAGCTAGCGATGGCATTACTGGTTTCAGGTAAGTCATCAGTACGCGGAACAGGTTGATACCGACAGAACAGATGTCTTGTAGTTCCTGATCTTTGCCTTCTTCTTTTGCTACAACCCACGGTGCTTTTTCATCAACGTATTGGTTAGCTTTGTCTGCCAATGCCGTGATTTCACGGATTGCACGACCAAACTCACGCGTTTCGTAAAGCTCAGCGATACGGTCAGCAGCAGCAACAAATTCGTTGTAAAGTTCAGGCTCTGCAAAGTTGTCAGACAGTTTGCCTTCAAAACGTTTCGCGATGAAACCTGCGTTACGAGATGCCAGGTTAACGATCTTGTTAACAACGTCAGCGTTTACGCGCTGAGTGAAGTCTTCAAGGTTAAGATCTAGATCATCGATACGGCTGTTTAGCTTCGCAGCGTAGTAGTAACGTAGACACTCAGGGTCTAGGTGCTCTAGGTAAGTGCTTGCTTTTACGAACGTACCTTTAGACTTCGACATTTTCGCGCCGTTTACGGTTACGTAACCGTGTACGAATACGTTGTTAGGCTTGCGGAAGCCAGAACCTTCTAGCATTGCTGGCCAAAATAGGCTGTGGAAGTAAACGATGTCTTTACCGATGAAGTGGTACAGCTCTGCTGAGCTGTCTTTTTTCCAATACTCGTCGAAATCTAGGTCGTCGCGCTTGTCACATAGATTTTTGAAAGAGCCCATGTAGCCGATAGGCGCGTCTAGCCATACGTAGAAGAATTTGTTCTTCTCACCAGGGATCTCGAAGCCAAAGTATGGTGCATCACGTGAGATATCCCATTGCTGCAAACCAGATTCGAACCATTCTTGCATTTTGTTCGCTGTTTCAGCTTGTAGCGAGCCAGAGCGAGTCCACTCTTTTAGCATGCTTTCAAACTGAGGCAGGTCGAAGAAGAAGTGCTCTGAATCTTTCATTACTGGCGTCGCACCAGAAACCGCAGATTTAGGATTGATCAGTTCTGTTGGGCTGTAAGTCTCACCACAGTTGTCACAGTTGTCACCGTACTGGTCTTCAGACTTACATTTTGGACAGGTACCTTTTACGAAACGGTCCGGTAAGAACATCTCTTTTTCTGGATCGAACAGCTGAGAGATAGTGCGGCTAGAGATAAAGCCATTTTTCTTCAACTCAAGATAAATGTGTGACGCTAGCTCACGGTTCTCATCTGAGTGTGTGCTGTGGTAGTTATCAAAGCTGATATCAAATCCAGCGAAGTCTTTTTGGTGCTCTTCGCTAACTGCGGCAATCATTTCTTCAGGAGTAATACCCATCTGTTGCGCTTTAAGCATGATTGGCGTGCCGTGAGCATCGTCAGCACAGATGAAGTTTACAGTGTTGCCGCGTAGGCGTTGGTAACGAACCCAAATGTCCGCTTGGATATGCTCAAGCATATGACCAAGGTGGATCGAACCGTTAGCGTACGGAAGGGCACAAGTTACCAGCATTTTCCTTGACGGAAAGTTTTTTGGATCGTTTGCCATACTTAATATTCGCTTTTCTTGATAGGTATAAATAAATTTTGATGGATAATACTACCCCATGAACTGACTAACTCCAAGGTGTCAAACTGCGGAATGCCTTAGTTTTTTTGGGGTTCTGGTTGAGCCTGGACGGTGGTAGCATGACATCTAAAAGGAGGGCTTATGCATCAGTTCACTTCAAAACAAGATTTTTGTCACTTGTTTAACCAATTCCAACATCCACAGTTGGTGGAAAACTGGGCAGATATTCATGGCGCAATTTCGATTACGACACAGGGTTCTATTGATATAACGTTGCCATTCGCAAGTAATGAGCTTCAAACCGTACTGCATGACTGGATCAAACAGCAGCAAGCCTCGGGTAAAGTATCTGAATTCCCATTTAATATTCGCCTTGGAGTTAAAGCTTTAGAAACTCAAGTGGCTAACTCGGTTAAGGGTGTTAAGAACATCATTGCCGTCAGTTCTGCGAAAGGTGGCGTTGGTAAATCTACTACCGCAGTTAACTTAGCGTTGGCAATTGCTCAATCTGGGGCGAAAGTGGGATTGTTGGATGCAGATATCTATGGTCCGTCTGTACCTATGATGTTGGGGCAAGAAGATGCTAAACCAGAAGTTCGTGATGGCAAGTGGATGGAACCCATTTTTGCTCACGGCATCTATACTCATTCTATCGGTTATTTGGTGGATAAATCAGAAGCGGCGATATGGCGCGGTCCAATGGCTTCAAAAGCGTTGTCGCAGTTATTAACTGAAACAGATTGGCCAGATTTGGATTATTTGGTGATTGATATGCCGCCAGGTACGGGGGATATTCAATTGACGCTGTCACAACAAATTCCGGTAACAGGTAGCGTGTTAGTCACAACACCGCAAGATTTAGCCCTTGCCGATGCAAGGAAGGGAGCGGCAATGTTTAACAAAGTCCATGTCCCGGTTATTGGTGTTGTGGAAAACATGAGTTATCACATTTGTAGTCAATGTGGCGCGAAAGAGCATATTTTTGGTATGGGCGGAGCTGAAAAAATGTCGCAAGAATTTGGCTTAGCATTGTTAGGACAAATTCCGCTTCATATCTCTATGAGAGAAGATATTGACGCTGGCGTGCCAACGGTAGCAAGACGCCCAGAAAGTGAGCATGCAGGGTATTATAAGCAACTTGCCGATCGCGTATGTAGCACGATGTTTTGGCAAGGCAAAGCAAAACCAGATGCGATTAGCTTTACAATGGTGAACTAAGTTTACTATGCCTGTTGGTTGATAATTGCACATTTTAACGTTTGCTCGGAGGTTAATCCTCTGAGCAGGCAGAAACTTATGACTAAACCCTAATTCCAACTAGTAACTATGGGGTGAACTCCCTATAATCAGGCAGTTTATCTTTTTATGTGACTAGAAATCATCATCGGGTGCAAACTAATGTCTGATAATAATCAATGCGTCATCGTAGGTATTGCTGGCGCTTCTGCTTCTGGAAAAAGTCTGATCGCGAGCACTATTTATAATGAGCTTCGCGCGAAAGTAGGCGATCATCAAATCGGTGTCATCACGGAAGATTGCTACTACAACGACCAAAGCCACCTAAGCATGGAAGAGCGAGTAAAGACGAACTACGATCACCCGAGTGCGTTGGACCACGACCTACTGTGTGAGCACCTAGAAAAATTGGTACGTGGTGAAGCAGTAGAAGTGCCTGAGTACAGCTACACTGAGCACACAAGAACAATTAACACCACCACAATGACACCTAAAAAGGTGATCATTCTAGAAGGTATCCTTCTTCTTACAGACCCTCGTCTTCGTGATTTGATGCATGCGACAGTATTTATGGACACACCGTTAGATATTTGCTTGCTTCGCCGTGTTAAGCGTGATGTGGAAGAACGAGGCCGAACTATGGAGTCTGTTCTTAAGCAATACCAACAAACAGTACGTCCGATGTTCATGCAGTTTATCGAACCTTCTAAGCAATATGCGGACATTATTGTTCCTCGCGGTGGTAAAAACCGTATCGCAATTGATGTATTAAAAGCTCACATTGCAAGACTTTTGAAAGCTTAAGCCTATAGACGGCTATATCGCTTTATTTTTAAGAGAAGAAGTGGCACCTTAAGTGCCACTTCTTTTTTTGTTTTTAAATTAGTCAGTTGCAGGTTAAAACCAGACACTTTTCACGCTTTTGTGGAACTGTCAGCGGTAAATGGAGTCTGCGCTTATAATTGTAAAAACACTCGAGCAAGGAAAAACAAATGAAGAAACTGCTCTTAATTCTAGCAATACCGATTGTGGTCATTTTGGTCGCAATTTTAGCGTTAACCATCTTCGTCAATCCGAATCAGTTTAAACCCCTTATTGTTGAGCAAGCGCAAAAGCAAACGGGATTAGAGTTGGTGATTGAAGGGGATATCAGTTGGCAATTTTTCCCATCGATTGGCTTTGAGTTGGGACATACAGAATTGCGAAACCCACAAGGCTTTAGTAAACCCAATTTATTCAAAGTTGATACCGTTGGTGTAGACATCTCTGTTATGCCACTTTTTAGTCAACAGCTTGAAATTGGAAACGTCACGCTTGATGGTGCTGAGTTCTACATTGAAACCAAGAAAGATGGCAGCAAGAATATTGATGCATTGACGAAAGCCCAAACACAACAAGCAGAACAAGAGAGCAATGCTGCGCCTACGCAAAATGGTGAAACGAAAACTTCTGGTTCTGATTGGAGTATTAATCTTGCTGGCGTTACGGTTTCTAACGGTTCATTAGAAATGCAGGATAAGCAAGCCGGTAGTTACACCAAACTTTATGATATTTCATTAAACCTTTCCGAATTCGCTTTTGACAACTGGACAACGGCTGATTTTGGCGTGAAGGGCGAAATGAACGACCAAAAGTTCACCGCGAAAGGTCAGGCAGACTTTAAGCTAGAAAAAGGTTTGGCAAACTACGCGCTAAAGAACATCAACTTTGATGCGACATACTCTGACCCTGCCAATAAAATTGAATCGGCAACGATCGGTTTAGACACGTTTGAATTCGATAAAGTAAATAACCTGACTTATGCCATTAAGGGTGACGCTGGTGGTATGAAGTTAGATATGCAGGGTGCTGGTCAACTTAGCGTGGACAAGGCTATCAGCAAAGTACAGTTGGATAAGTTAACTCTTAAATCGACTTTTGAGGGTGATGCTTTACCTCAGTCCCCGATGAAAGTCGACATGGTGTCTGATCTGTCTTTCGACCTAACGAAAAACCATCTGAGTTTTGTTCTAGAGAAGTTAACAGCGAATGCTATCGCCCTAGATGGTAAGGCAGATGTGACACTCGGTGATATTCCTAAAGTACGCTTTGCTCTCCATAGCCCCAATATCGATCTTGATGAGTTCTTAGGGTTAGATAAGCAAGCTGCCGAAGGTAATAAGCCTGCTTCTGGTGGCGAGAGTGCTCCTGCCGGACCTGAGGTTGAGCCTGATTTGTCTGCGTTGAAAGCGTTAGATGTAAAGGGTGACATTACCATCGACAAATTCAAAGCGGCAAATGCGAAGATGGAAGCGGTAAAAACGAGCTTCACTGTAAATCGTGGCGTGTTTGAGCTTACATCATTTAGTTCGAAGTTGTACCAAGGCTCAATCTCAGCGACAGCGAAGTTAGATGCACGCCAATCACCAGCGACTTACAGCGTTAAAAAGTCAATCAAAGGCGTGAAAGTTCAACCGCTACTTATAGACGTTGCTGAGAACGACAAACTTGAAGGGACAGGTAACATTGATGTGAATGTTACAGGTAAGAGTCTAACGCCTACCGGTATCAAGAAGAATCTATCTGGTACGGTTGTTATCAATTTTGCTGACGGTGCGGTGAATGGCATCAACGTTGCTCAGTTGATTCGTGAAAACTATGCGAAATTTAAAGGGCAAAAAGTTGAAGGCACCAATGAAGCTAAGAAAACAGACTTCAGTGCGATGACGGCGACATTGAAACTCAACAAAGGTGTAGTATCAACGGATAATATGCAAGCTCAGTCTCCATTGTTACGTGTTCGTGGTAAAGGTACCGCAAACTACATCAATGAAACAGTCGACTTTACTATCAGCACGTCAGTTGTAGGCAGCCTAGAAGGCCAGGGCGGTAAAGATATAGATGAGCTGAAAGACATCACGATTCCAATCAATGTGTCTGGTAAGTGGGCAGAACCTAAATTCAAGCTCGTATTCGATGATGTTCTGAAGCAGAAAGCTCAAAAAGAAATCGATCGTGGCGTGGAGAAGCTAACGGACAAAATCAAAGACGAGAAAACCAAAGATGCGGTCGATGGTTTATTGAAGAATCTTTTCAACTAACCGTGCGTGAAAACCAAAAGGGTTGGCATTTTGCCAACCCTTTTTAAATTACTCTGCGAGTGTTACCAATCGACGCCTTTGAGGGCTTTTACGCCAGATTCAAATGCGTGCTTTACATTTTTCACTTCAGAAACGGTATCGGCCATTTCAATCAGGGTTCGATGTGCGCCACGCCCAGTAATAATAACCGACTGCATTTTAGGTCGGTTGCTCAGCGCTTCGACCACTTCGTCTAAGTCGATGTAGCCGTAGCTCACCATATAAGTTAGCTCGTCAAACAAGATGACATCGATAGAGTCGTCTTGCAGCATGCGTTTACATTCTTGCCATACGCCTTGCGCTGCTTCGGTATCAGCGGCTTTGTTTTGAGTTTCCCATGTAAAGCCGGTCGCCATTACTTGGAATTCAACGCCGAGTTTCTCAAGTAGGTTGCGCTCACCGTTGTCCCAAGTACCTTTAATAAACTGCGCGACAGCACAATTCAAACCATGACCCACTGCGCGTGCGATCGTACCGAATCCTGATGTCGATTTACCTTTACCATTTCCGGTAATGATCAGTAGCAGACCTTTTTCCTCTTGAGCAGCAGCGATTTTTGCGTCTACCTGTTCTTTGACTTTTTGTTGGCGAGCTTTATGGCGTGCTTCTTTATTTTCTTCGATAGACATAATACTTCCTCAATTCCTTTTCGTGCTGTGCCCAAGCTAATTTGGGTTCATTGATTTATCTCGCTATGATAGACCAACATATCGTGAAGAAAAACCACCGATAATTCAGGGAATAAAATGAAGAAAATACTTGTTGTTTGTATGGGAAACATTTGTCGGTCACCAACTGGAGAGGCAGTGTTAAGAGCGAAAGCTCAAAAGCTAGGCGTTGAAGTAGAGGTTGATTCGGCAGGTACAATTGGCTACCACGCAGGAAACCGACCGGATTCAAGAGCGATGGCAGCAGGAAAGCAGCGAGGTTATTCTTTTAAAGGAATGCAAGCGCGCCAAGTCACCATTGATGACTTTGAAAAGTTTGACCTTATATTAGCCGCAGATAAAGCAAATTTGGCCGATTTATTGGATATTTGTCCGTTGAAGTATCGACACAAAGTATCGTTATTTTTAAGTCATTCTGAGTCAGGTTACGACGAAGTCCCGGACCCATATTATGGTTATGGTGGGGAAGATGGCTTTGAACTGGTGCTTGATTTAATCGAAGAGGCATCAGACGCAATTTTGAAGAAGCTATAATCGCCGTGCTTGAAGACAATAGAAAAAGGGATGAGCTCAGCTCATCCCTTTTTATTCGTGTTAACCCGCTAGTATGTCGGTTGCGACTTTGTAGCTTGGGTCTTCCTTCACGTTAATTTCAACCAAGCTGCCAGCTTTGTCCAAAAGTTTACGACAATCTGGGCTTAGGTGACGAAGGTGCAGCGTTTTACCTTGAGCATTGTAACGCTCAGCCAGTGTTTCAATGGCTTCAATTGCAGAGTGATCTGTCACGCGAGAGTCTGCAAAATCGACAATCACATCTTTTGGATCTTCAGGCGCGTTAAACAACTCCAGGAAGTTAGCCGCAGAGCCAAAGAAAATAGGGCCGTGAATCTTGTACTCTTTTGAACCTTCCTCGTTTAAGCACGTGTCGGCATAGATGTGCTTAGCGTGTTGCCATGCAAACATTAATGCAGAAACGATAACACCAACCGCTACGGCAACAGCAAGGTCAGTAAGAACAGTAACAACGGTCACAAGAACAATAACGAAGAAGTCTTGCTTCGGTACGCGGCGTGCTAGCTTAAATGTTGCCCATTCGAATGTACCAATGACAACCATGAACATCACACCAACCAGAGCAGCGAGTGGGATCATTTCAATTAGCGAAGAAGCGAATAAGATAAACATCAATAGAGCGATAGCCGCAACGATACCAGATAGACGGCCGCGACCACCTGAGTTTACGTTGATCATCGACTGACCAATCATCGCACAACCACCCATTGCGCCAAACACAGAACACGTCATGTTTGCCATACCTTGACCGATACATTCGCGGTTAGATTGACCACGAGTATTCGTCATCTCATCTAAAACTGTCAGTGTTAGTAGAGATTCAATTAGACCAATGGCCGCGAGAATGATCGCGTATGGAAGAATGATTTGTAGTGTCTCTAGTGTAAATGGTACCGCAGGAATAGAGAAGGTTGGTAGTGAACCTGCGAGTGTTGCAGCTTCATCACCAGACATTGTACGCAGGAAGTCAACAACAGTGCGAGTTTCCAGATCCAAGCCAACCACTAAAGCCGTCACCGTTACGATCGCAACAAGTGAAGAGGGTACAGCTGTTGTGATTTTTGGTAGAAAGTGAATGATTGCCATAGTCAGCGCAACCAAACCAAGCATTAGCAGCATCTGGTCTTGTGGTAGCCAAGTAAGCATGCCGTTGATGTCTGGCGCTTTAAACTGACCCAACTGAGCTAGGAAGATAACAATAGCCAGACCGTTCACAAAACCGATCATCACAGGGTGAGGTACGATACGGATGAACTTACCCAATTTAAACATACCAGCGGCAATTTGAAGAATACCAGCGAGCATGATGGCTGCGAATAGGTACTGGACACCGTGAGTCGCGACAAGCGAAACCATTACGACTGCCATGGCACCTGTTGCACCAGAAATCATGCCAGGACGACCACCGAAAATGGAAGTAATAAGACCAACGATGAATGCAGCGTAAAGACCGACCATCGGATCTACGCCTGCGACGAACGCAAATGCGACAGCTTCAGGAACCAATGCTAGCGCAACGGTTAAGCCTGATAGCACATCATTTTTTACGGAGTGCTTAGAAAATTGGGGAAATTCGAACATGTTTGTTTTTAAGTTCTCTTTGCAATGAGTTAAACCCGACACATATTCGTATTTGCACAAGCCACTGGAAGGTTGATTTTTAATCAAACATTGCAGTGTAAACCGTAGTATTAAAAGAGCAGCATCAGAATGGTGTCGAAAACTTGAGTCGGCGCATGCTACCGAAAAGTGTGATTAAGTTCAAGAATGATACGAATAATGGCGTACAAATGTGATCACGAATTGGTATTTATATGAACAATTTATTGGGCAAATATGAAGATAAAAAAGGCTACCAGATGGTAGCCTTTAATTTATTTATGCCGTTAAGCAGTTGAACGTAATGATTTAGCCTAGTTAAAGTTAGGCTTTGTCATCTCTGCCGATGCACGGTTTTTAGCCACTTGGCTACCTGCACCTTTAGCTTGGTAACGTTCGGTTTTGAACGGCGCTGCTGCAACCGTGATTTCGCGTAGCTCTTGAGGGCCAGGTGCTTTCGTCATCGGTGCGCTAGCGTTTAGCTTAGCAGCAACTTTAATGGCTTCGACTTTAGGCTCTGGTTTATCTACTGGCGCTTCGGCTACAATCTCTTTTGCTGCTTCAACGATAGGCTCTTCAGTAGGTGCCGTTTCTACAATGGCATCAACCGGTTCAGCATGTTCAGTTACAGGAGTTTCAACGATAGGCTCTACCGATGCTGTTTCTACTACTGCCGATTCAGCTTTTTCTGCGATTACTGTTTCAACAACAGGTGCTTCTACTACTGGAGCTTCCACTTTCGCTTCAACGGTTTCTTGAACCTTGTGTTCAACAACTGGCGCATCTGTTACGACAGGTTGCTCGCGACGAATAATCACTTTACCCATTGCCATTTCTGGACACGCAAAGCCACCTTGGATTGTAGGTACTGCTGCTACAGCTTCTTCCTTAACTCGCTCTTCCTTCTTAGGTGCTGGTTTCGGAATGTAACGTGGCATTACTTTACCCATAGCCATTTCAGGAGAAGCGACACCTCCCTTACGTAGGCGGAACGGGTTAGGGCGGCGATCACGGCCACGGCGACGACGCTGGCCGCTTGCACGCAGGTGACGTGGCGAACGACGATTACGACGTTGCTTAGATTCTGCTTGCTTGTTGTCTTGCTGTGCCTCTACCGCTGCTTCTGTTGGCTTTTCAACTTTAGCTTCAACCGTTTCTTGAGTCTTAACCGCTGTTTCTTCGGCTTTCTTCTCAATAGCTTCTTGGTCCTTAACGCGTACAGACTTGTTCAATTTGCGACGTTGGCGGCGCTCTTTCACTTTTTCTGCTTTCGCATTTTGCTGCTTCGGTTTGCTCTCTTCTGGTTTTGTTTCAGTACGAGCTTCCGCTGCTAGCTGCAGACCTTTTTCCGCTACTTTTGCGTTTGCTTTCTGCTCTTGGGCTTTATCTGCCTGTTGAGCTTTAGGTTTACGCTTTTGGTTACGGTTTTGCGGTTTATTTGTTTGTTGTTGAGCTTCGTTTTGCTCATTAGCCTGCTCATCACGAGGCTTACGACGACGTCGGTTATCGCGATTGTCGCGGTTATCACGATTATCACGCTGGTTGTTATTGCGACGACGATCGTTGCGATCACGTTTGTTACGTCGATTATCGCGATTTGGTTTTTTCTCTTCCTGAGGTTTCTGTTCTTCTTTTGTTTCTTCAGAACCACCGAATAGGAAGCTACCAAGTGCTTTAAACAGACGGCTGAACAATCCAGGTTTCTCTTCTTGTTCAACGTTTTGTTCTTTCTTCTTCGCCTCAGGAGCTGGTTTAGCTGCTGGTGCAGGTGCGGTTTGAGACGGAGCAGCAAAGCCTTTAAGAACTGGCTCTTCAATTCGTTTTGGTTTTACGTCAACTTCCGCTGGCTCTTTACCTTCTGCTTCTTTCATTGCTTCCAGTTTCTTAGGAAGTAAGTAAGAAATCAGATCGAGCTCTTCGCCTTCACGAACACGGATAACTTCAAAGTGCGGTGTTTCCATATCAGAGTTAGGAACAACCGTAATTTTCACTTCTTGAATGCGTTCGATATGGTTTACTGAACGACGTTTTTCGTTCAGTAAGTAAGAGGCGATTGGCACAGGTACGACTGCAAGTACTTGTGCTGTGTTGTCTTTTAGCGCTTCCTCTTCAATTAAACGAAGTACAGAAAGTGCTAGAGATTCGTTGTCGCGAACGACACCAGTTCCGCTACAGCGAGGACAGATGTGATGGCTTGCTTCTGCAAGAGAAGGGCTCAAGCGCTGGCGTGACATCTCCAACAAACCAAAGCGAGAAATACGACCGATTTGTACACGAGCGCGATCAAGACGAACGGCTTCACGTAGACGGTTTTCTACTTCTCGTTGGTGACGAACTGGGGTCATATCGATAAAGTCGATAACCACTAAGCCACCCAAGTCACGTAGACGTAATTGGCGAGCAATTTCGTCGGCTGCTTCTAGGTTCGTGTTTAGAGCTGTTTCTTCAATATCGCCGCCCTTGGTTGCACGAGCAGAGTTGATATCGATAGACGTTAGTGCTTCAGTCGGGTCAATAACAATAGAACCACCAGATGGCAGACGCACTTCACGTTGGAAAGCCGATTCAATTTGGCTTTCGATTTGGTAGTGGCTGAATAGTGGAACTTCGCCTTCATATTTCTTAACGCGGTTAAGGAAATCAGGGCGCACCAATTGAATGTGCTCTTTTGCACGTTCGTAGATGGTGTTGCTATCAATTAAGATTTCGCCAATATCACGACGCAAATAGTCACGGATTGCACGAACGATAACGTTACTTTCTTGGTGGATTAAGAATGGAGCAGGGTTAGAGTCCGCTGCACCTTTGATTGCACCCCAGTGGTTAAGTAGTACATTCAAATCCCACTCAAGCTCTTCAGCACTCTTGCCAACGCCAGCAGTACGTACGATTAGGCCCATGCCCTGAGGCAGTTCCAAAGTACTTAATGCGGCTTTTAGTTGAGTACGCTCGTCACCTTCGATTCGACGAGAAATACCGCCAGCACGAGGGTTGTTAGGCATCAGAACAAGGTAACTACCAGCAAGAGAAATGAAAGTAGTAAGAGCTGCGCCCTTGCTTCCACGTTCTTCTTTTTCCACTTGAACGATAACTTCTTGGCCTTCCGTTAGCACTTCTTTGATGCTTGGACGACCTTGGTAGGTGTAACCTTCAGGGAAATATTCGCGGGCAATTTCTTTGAGAGGGAGGAAACCGTGACGCTCGGCGCCGTAATCAACAAATGCGGCTTCTAAGCTTGGTTCGATACGTGTGATACGTCCTTTGTAGATATTCGCTTTTTTAGATTCATGACCTGGACTCTCGATATCAAGATCGAAAAGTCGCTGGCCATCAACCAGAGCGACACGCAACTCTTCTTTTTGAGTTGCGTTAATTAACATTCTTTTCATTGAAAATTCTCGTTGTCTTTTCTTTTATATCTTTCTTGTCGACTTGCCACTGTTTTTTCGCTCTTTCACGGTGCCTGATCCCATGGCTTGTATTTTGCAGCCTCCCGGCTGGAAGGGGATGCTCTCGGGTACTTCAGTCATCACAAGCCTCTTGTGGTTTCTGTTGGAAACGTAGACTTGTGACCCGCTATTTGGGCGGTAGGTACTCAACGTGAATATGCGAGGAGTAGGGTGGCAAGAGTGTTGAATTCGATGTGTCTCACGCCAATGCTGCACTCGACCTTCAACGATCTACTCACATTGCTTGAGGATAAATGATTGGTAATGAATAAAATGTAACCAAACCTTCCTTAGCAGCTGTGAACTATAGCAGTGCGCGTGGCTATCAGCAATCTGCTTTCACGCAAACGATAGAAAATTTGCCGCTAAACTCAAAATTTCTATTTTATAACTGGCTGTTTCATAAGCAATTGAGATGTGCAAACTGTTCAAGACAGAAAACAAATTGAGAACTTGATTGAGAGTTTTAATAATTTAAACAAAAGCTTGGCGAAATTTAGACCAGTATGTGCCACCGAGTGTTTCTTTTACGACAAGAATAATGTGAAGTCGCACGAAATTGAGTTTACAATACCGCCCATGAACGAAATAAGAACAAAAGTCCAGTTCGTCGACATCGACGAAGATATGGCGGGTCAGCGCATTGATAATTTTTTGCGCAACCAATTAAAAGACATTCCTAAAAGCATGATTTACCGAATTGTGCGTAAGGGCGAAGTGCGCGTAAATAAAAAGCGTATAAAAGCAGAGTACAAGTTAAAAGCAGGCGATCTCGTTCGTATTCCACCGGTGACCGTCGAGAAAAAAGATGACGATGTCGCACCAAGTACGAAACTTAACAAAGTCGCTGAGTTGGAAAATATGATTATCTTCGAAGATGACCATATGTTGATTCTAAACAAACCATCTGGCACCGCTGTGCATGGTGGCAGTGGTTTAAAGTTTGGTGCGATTGAAGCGCTTAGGGCTCTGCGTCCTCAAGCTCGCTTTCTTGAACTTGTGCATCGTATTGACCGTGATACTTCAGGGATTTTGCTGGTTGCTAAAAAGCGTTCTGCACTTCGTCACTTGCAAGCCCAGTTTCGTGAAAAGACAGTAAAGAAGTTTTACTTAGCTCTTGTCATGGGGCAATGGAAAAGCAGTTGTAAGGTTGTGAACGCGCCACTGCTCAAAAACGAAGTGAACAGTATTGTTCGTGTTAACCCTAATGGTAAGCCGTCAGAAACGCGTTTTAAGATTTTGGAAAAGTTCGAACAAGCTACATTGATTCAGGCGAGTCCGATTACTGGTCGAACTCACCAAATACGAGTTCATACGCAATACACTGGTCACCCAATCGCTTGGGATGATCGCTACGGTGATCGTCGCTTTGATGCTTACACAGGTCAAGTTGGTTTAGATCGTTTGTTCCTACACGCGGCAAACATCAAGTTCCAACACCCATCAAATGATGAGTGGATGGAAATCAACGCACCGATGGAACCGAAACTAGAAAAAGTGTTGGCGGGTTTAAGAAACGCGTAACCATGTTTTCCTCGCGGATGCAAAAGGGAGCCCGTGGCTCCCTTTTATCGTATTTGGGTTAAAGGACATCGAGTCCTTGAACATTCAACATATCAATCAAATCAATCAATGGTAGTCCGACAAGTGTGTTCGGGTCTTTACCGACTAATTTCGTAAACAAGCAAATTCCCATGCCTTCGCTTTTAAAGCTGCCTGCGCAGTAAAAAGGTTCTTCCCTGTCGACGTAGCGTTCGATTTGTTCAAGCGTTAAATCTCTAAAGTGCACCTCGAAAGAATCAAAGCCGACTTCTGTATGGTTTGTCACGGTGTTATGTACCGCAAGACCAGTATAGAAAGTGATGACTTTTCCACTTTGAGCCAAAAGTTGATTTATCGCGTTATCTCTATTTAAAGGCTTGCCAACGATTTCACCATTAATGACACAAACTTGGTCACTGCCGATAACTAAACTTGCTTTATCCGTCTGGCAAGATATTGCTTTCTCTTGGGCCAGTCTCTGCACAAGTTCAGTTGGCGTTTCTTGGTCAAAAGGTGTTTCATCGCAATCAGGTGGTAAACAAACGAATGGTAGTGAGAGCTTTTCAAGCAGTTGTTTACGAAAAGGGGAAGTTGAGGCTAAAACCAGTTGGTAATTTTTCATTTTGAATTACAATTCGTGGGAGCATTTCCAATAGGATAATCGATCAAAAATGATTCTGGCTAATGCTCTGTATGTTAAGCGTAAAAAAGTACAACTTTTTTGCCTTTTTCTTTGACTAATTTTGATTTGGAAGATAATATTCGCGCCCTATGCAAAAGGTAAAAATACCGCGAACGGTTGACCCAGCTAAAGCTGTACAGAAACGATTGGATTACGATGGCATCATCCAAGCTAGTCTTTTCAAGCGCTTAGTGGAAACAACTGAAGGCGTAAAACGCGACGCAGAAGTCTCATTGTCATTTGGGATGGATGAACAGCGACTCGTTGTTATCTCTGGTAAAGCTAACATCGAAGTCGATTTAGAGTGTCAGCGTTGTAATGAGGTATTCGCACATGAGTGCGAAGTTGAATTCCTTTCTACTCCTTACTACGGTGAGAAAACAGAACAGGAAGCACCAGAAATTTATGATTTGGTAGATCTAAATGAATATGGTGAATTAGACCTCATACAACTTGTTGAAGACGAGTTCATCTTAGCATTACCTCAAATTGCGATGCACGATGAAGCGGATTGTAGCGTTGATTCAAATAACATGGTTTTTGGTGAGATTCCTGAAGAAATTGAGGAAGAAAAACCGAATCCATTCGACGTTTTGAAAAGTCTGAAAAAGTAATAGGTGTGGTAGCCGATTCTTCTTCAGGTTTTTAACCCAATAGTATAGGAGTAGGGTCAATGGCCGTACAGAAAAACCGTAAAACTCGTTCTAAGCGCGGTATGCGTCGTTCACACGATGCGCTAACTACAGCTGCTCTATCTGTAGACGCGACTTCTGGTGAAACTCACCTACGCCACAACGTAACTGCTGAAGGTTACTACCGTGGTCAAAAGGTTATCAACAAGTAAGGTTGAACCTTTGCAAAGTATTACCGTTGCACTTGATGCAATGGGCGGGGATTTCGGTCCACGCGTAACAGTGCCTGCCGCCGTGCAGGCACTGTCTCATTTCCCAGAGCTAAAAGTGATTCTTATTGGTGATCAATCTCTGATCACGTCTCAATTATCTCAACTCGGTACCTCGACCAGTTCCCGCTTGACTATTCTTCACAGCGAGAAAGTTATCTCGAACTCAGAAAAACCTTCATTGGCGTTACGTAATAGCCAAAATAGTTCTATGCGTATGGCTATCGATTTGGTTTCTGAGCAGAAAGCGGATGCTTGTGTTAGTGGTGGCAACACCGGTGCATTAATGGCACTATCGCGTTTCATTCTTAAGTTACTTCCTGGCATTGAACGTCCTGCTTTAGTTTCCGCTTTACCGACGATTACCGGAAAGCGTACTTGGATGCTGGATCTGGGGGCGAATGTATCGTGCGATGCTGATAGCTTGTTCCAATTTGCTGTAATGGGCAGTGCATTAGCTGAAGAACACTTGGGTCGTCCTCCTCGCGTTGCTGTACTCAATATTGGCGCAGAAGAGATTAAAGGTAACGATTTAGTCAAACGTTGCGCAGAAATGCTTTCTCAGACCGATGCGATTAACTTTGTCGGTTATATTGAAGGTAATCAAATTTTGCATGATGTTGCTGACGTCATTGTTTGTGATGGATTTGTCGGCAACGTATGCTTAAAAGCCAGTGAGGGAACAGCTCAACTTTTTATCGAAAAAATTAAAACCAGCATAATGGCATCAACGATAAAGGGTTGGATAGCTAGAAAGTTGTTTTCTAGGCTGTTTAATGAACTAAAAACACTGAACCCCGACCAGTATAACGGCGCAAGTTTGCTAGGATTGCGCGGCATTGTCATAAAAAGCCATGGAAGTGCGGATGTATCTGCGATTGTCAATGCACTTGGCGAGGCAGTACACGAGGTCAAACGACAAGTACCAAGCCGTATTAGCGATCGTTTGGAAGCGGTTTTACTCGAGAGGCATTATTAGTCTTCATGTATAGCAAAATTTTAGGTACTGGCAGCTACCTGCCATCTCAGGTGCGTACAAACGCAGATCTAGAGAAAATGGTAGATACAAGTGATGAGTGGATCGTTGCTCGCACGGGTATTAAAGAGCGTCGAATTGCTGCAGAAAACGAAACTGTAGCAGACATGGCATTCTACGCAGCTGAAAACGCTATCGATATGGCGGGTATTGATAAAAACGATATCGACCTGATTATCGTAGCCACAACGAGCAGTAGCCATACTTTCCCTTCATCTGCGTGTCAGGTGCAGGCAAAGCTTGGCATTAAAGGTTGTCCAGCTTTTGACTTAGCCGCTGCTTGTTCTGGTTTTGTGTACGCATTATCTGTTGCAGACCAACATATCAAATCTGGTATGTGCAAAAACGTACTTGTGATTGGTTCAGATGCTTTGTCTAAAACGTGTGATCCGACAGACCGTTCAACCATCATCCTATTTGGTGATGGTGCCGGAGCCGTTGTCGTAGGCGCTAGCCAAGAGCCTGGCATTATCTCTACCCACATATATTCGGATGGTCAATTCGGAGAGCTTCTAAGCCTACCTGTACCTGTGCGGGGGCAAGATGCGGATAAATGGCTTCATATGGCTGGGAACGAAGTATTCAAAGTCGCTGTCACTCAGCTATCGAAACTAGTAAAAGATACGCTTGAAGCCAACAACATGCATAAGTCTGAACTAGACTGGCTAGTGCCGCACCAAGCGAACTACCGCATTATTTCAGCGACAGCGAAGAAACTTTCGATGTCACTAGACCAAGTCGTGATTACACTTGATAAACACGGCAACACATCAGCTGCTACTGTGCCAACAGCACTAGATGAAGCGGTACGTGATGGTCGTATTAAACGCGGTCAAACTCTGCTTCTTGAAGCGTTTGGCGGCGGATTCACTTGGGGCTCGGCCCTTGTGAAGTTCTAAGTTTCACAAGAATTCAAAATTTAAGGTGCACTTGGTGCATCTTATTTCTTTTTACTTTGCTTAAAGGAAAACAACATGAGCAAGTTTGCTATCGTATTTCCAGGTCAAGGTTCTCAAGCTGTAGGTATGCTTGCAGAACTAGGCGAACAATATGACGTAGTAAAACAAACATTTGCAGAAGCATCTGACGCACTAGGTTACGATCTATGGGCGCTTGTTCAAAATGGACCTGCAGAAGATTTAAACGAGACTTTCCGTACTCAACCAGCTTTGCTAGCTTCATCTGTTGCAATCTGGCGTGTATGGCAGGAACTTGGCTTAGAGCAACCAGCCAACCTAGCTGGTCACAGCCTAGGTGAGTACTCAGCACTTGTATGTGCGGGTGTTATTGACTTTAAAGAAGCCATCAAGCTGGTTGAATTACGTGGTCAACTTATGCAAGAAGCAGTACCAGCTGGTACTGGCGCAATGTACGCGATTATCGGTTTGGCTGATGATGCGATTGCAAAAGCGTGTGAAGACGCAGCGCAAGGCGAAGTGGTCTCTCCAGTAAACTTTAACTCGCCTGGCCAAGTCGTTATCGCTGGTAGCAAAGACGCAGTAGAGCGAGCTGGTGCGCTATGTAAAGAAGCTGGTGCGAAGCGTGCGCTTCCTCTTCCTGTTTCAGTACCTTCACACTGTGCACTTATGAAGCCAGCAGCGGAAAAACTTGCTGTAGCTCTTGAGTCTATCGAATTTAACTCACCACAGCTGCCAGTTATCAACAACGTTGATGTGGTTGCTGAGACAGATCCTGCAAAAATCAAAGATGCGCTTGTTCGTCAGCTACATAGCCCAGTTCGTTGGACTGAAACAGTTGAACTGATGCACGAACAAGGCGTAGAAAATCTTCTTGAGCTTGGCCCTGGTAAAGTTTTAACAGGTCTAACAAAACGTATCGTGAAAACGCTAACTGCAGCAGCAGTGAATGATATCGCATCGCTAGACGCTGCGAAGTAATCCATCAAGCGATAAATTTGCGATAAGAAAAGGAAACACAACATGATGAATCTAGAAGGTAAGATCGCGCTAGTTACCGGCGCAAGCCGTGGTATTGGCCGCGCGATCGCGGAACTTCTTGTCGAGCGAGGTGCTACGGTTATCGGTACTGCTACTTCTGAAAGTGGTGCGGCTGCTATCAGCGAGTATCTTGGTGATAACGGTAAAGGCTTAGCGCTTAACGTGACTGATGTCGAGTCTATCGAAGCGACATTAAAAACGATCAACGAAGAATTTGGTGTGATCGATATTCTGGTGAATAACGCTGGTATTACTCGTGACAACCTATTGATGCGCATGAAAGATGATGAGTGGAACGACATCATCGATACCAACCTAACGCCTATCTACCGCATGTCTAAAGCGGTTTTACGCGGTATGATGAAAAAACGTGCGGGTCGTATCATCAACGTAGGCTCTGTTGTTGGTACCATGGGTAATGCTGGTCAAACTAACTACGCAGCAGCGAAAGCGGGCGTGATTGGTTTTACTAAATCAATGGCTCGTGAAGTTGCGTCTCGTGGTGTAACAGTGAACACTGTTGCTCCTGGTTTCATCGAAACTGACATGACTAAGGCGCTAAATGATGACCAACGTGCGGCAACTTTGTCGAACGTGCCAGCAGGTCGTTTAGGTGACCCACGTGAAATTGCATCAGCAGTAGTTTTCCTTGCTTCTCCTGAAGCAGCGTACATTACTGGTGAAACTTTGCATGTAAATGGTGGCATGTACATGGTTTAATGCGACAGTTTATGCAAAATAAGCTATTTTACATTGTGAAAAATAGCCTATAGTTGCAGTTAACTGTCATGAACTTGTCATGCTTATGCGCAAGATTTGTGCATGATTTAAGTCAAAAATGTATTGAAATTCGGTTAAATTCGCTAATTTTGTGGTTTGACCAGCAAGGACCCCCTTGCAACTTTCAATAGTTCGAATAAACTACGGAATCATCGCATTAGGCGAAATCTGTAAAGGAAAAGAAAAATGAGCAACATCGAAGAACGCGTAAAGAAAATCATTGTTGAACAGCTAGGTGTAGACGAAGCAGAAGTTAAAAACGAAGCTTCTTTCGTTGACGATCTAGGTGCTGATTCTCTAGACACTGTAGAACTAGTTATGGCTCTAGAAGAGGAATTCGACACTGAGATTCCTGACGAAGAAGCTGAGAAGATCACTACTGTTCAAGCTGCAATCGACTACGTAAACAGCGCTCAGTAATTAGCTCTCCCAGGCGGTCTCCTAGACCGCCTGTGTTCTTTCTAACTTCTTCTATCCTCTCATAGAAATATTCAATTCCCGGAGAATTATATCGTGTCCAAGCGTCGTGTAGTTGTCACTGGCATGGGTATGTTGTCACCGGTAGGCAACACAGTAGAATCATCTTGGAAAGCCCTGCTAGAAGGTCAAAGTGGTATCGTAAATATCGAGCACTTTGATACTACGAACTTCTCAACTCGTTTTGCAGGTCTTGTTAAAGATTTCGATTGCACAGAGTACATGTCTAAAAAAGATGCTCGTAAGATGGACCTTTTCATCCAGTACGGCATTGCAGCGGGTATTCAAGCTCTTGATAACTCTGGCTTACAAATTACCGAAGAAAATGCGGCTCGAGTTGGTGTTGCTATCGGCTCAGGCATTGGCGGTCTTGACCTTATCGAAACTGGCCATACTGCATTAGTAGACAAAGGCCCTCGCAAAGTTAGCCCATTTTTTGTTCCTTCGACCATTGTAAACATGGTTGCAGGTAACCTATCTATCATGCGTGGTCTTCGTGGTCCAAATATCGCGATTTCTACCGCATGTACTACTGGCCTGCATAATATCGGCCATGCAGCACGTATGATTGCCTACGGCGATGCAGATGCGATGGTTGCTGGTGGTGCAGAAAAAGCTTCTACGCCTCTTGGCATGGCTGGCTTTGGTGCAGCTAAAGCGCTATCTACTCGTAATGAAGAGCCTCAAAAAGCGTCTCGCCCATGGGATAAAGGCCGTGATGGTTTTGTTCTAGGTGATGGTGCTGGCATGATGGTGCTTGAAGAGTACGAACACGCAAAAGCACGTGGCGCGAAGATTTACGCAGAACTGGTTGGTTTTGGTATGTCTGGTGATGCTTACCACATGACATCTCCAAGCGAAGACGGCTCTGGTGGTGCACTTGCGATGGAAGCGGCGATGCGTGACGCTAACATCACAGGTACTCAAGTAGGTTATGTGAATGCTCACGGTACTTCTACTCCAGCTGGTGATGTTGCAGAAATCAAAGGCGTGAAACGTGCTCTTGGTGAAGAAGGTGCGAAGCAAGTTCTTGTGTCTTCAACTAAGTCGATGACGGGTCACCTATTAGGTGCTGCTGGCTCTGTTGAAGCAATTATCACGGTTATGTCTTTGGTTGACCAAATTGTTCCGCCAACCATTAACCTTGATGATCCAGAAGAAGGTCTAGACATCGACCTTGTGCCGCATACAGCGCGCAAAGTTGAAGGTATGGAGTACGCTATCTGTAACTCGTTTGGCTTTGGTGGTACAAACGGTTCTTTGATCTTCAAGAAGTTCGCTGAGTAACACTATCTAACCTAATTTAGATAAGCGAAACTTGTATTCTAACGGCTCGATGCTTAGCATTGAGCCGTTTTGTTTTATTTGTTGTCTGCTAATTTGAAGGTACGTGAATGTTTTGGGTAAATGGAGTTCCGCAAACGCATGTAGAGCTAGGTGATCGCTCATTCCAATACGGTGATGGAGGCTTTACCACCATCCTGACCCAAAATGGAGAGTTGGTTTACTGGCAGGAACATACTGAGCGCATGAGTGCTTGCCTTGACGCTTTGAAGATCTCTTCACCTGACTGGAAAGTTGTGCATGATTGGGCAAGCAAAGCGGTTTTATCTGACGCACGAGCGGGGGTGAAGATTCACGTTAGCCGCGGTATTGGCGGGCGAGGGTATAGCCCTAATGGGATTGAAAGCCCTATCGTGACGATTTCCAATTTTGCGTTTCCTTCTCATTATTCATCTTGGCAAGAACAAGGTGTGGACTTGGGCGTTTGTAATACTCGTCTAGGGATTCAACCTTTACTTGCGGGACATAAGCACAATAACCGTTTAGAGCAGATTCTCGCCAAGGCTGAAATCGACAATACAGAGTTTGCAGATGCAATAACGTTAAATGTGCAAAACCATGTCATTGAAACTACAATGGCCAACCTTTTTTGGGTTAAAGGTAATAAAGTATTTACGCCGGAGCTGACCTTATCAGGCGTTACGGGCGTAATGCGTCGTAAGGTGCTTGAGTTACTTAAAGTAAGTCATATTGAAGTCATCGAGGGGCGTTTTATACTTCCAGATTTGCTGAGTGCTGACGAGGCTTTCATGTGTAACTCAATATTAGGTGTCGCACCTATTCGCAGCATAGTGACATCGAACTCTAAGACTATATTTCCGATAGGAAAATTGACTCAACGACTGCAAGGGAATTTAACTACGTGATTAAAAAACTGTTGGCTTTTGTTGTGCTGATCGCAGTGATAGGCGCAGCAGCTGTTTTTTATATAATTTCACAGGCTAAACAATACGTTGAAAAGCCTATTCTATTGGAACAACCTCAGCTGTTTACTGTAGAAAGTGGTACAAGCTTTCATCATGTCATGCGCGCCTTAGTTGAAGATGAGGTGATTGAAACATCGGAGTACATCCGTTTAATTCCTCACTTATATCCAGAATTGTTGCAAGTGCGAGCGGGTACTTACCAACTTGAGCCTGGTATGTCACTTTCGCAAACATTGGAGCATCTGAATACTGGAAAAGAATACCAGTTTGCGATCACTTTTGTTGAAGGCAGCCGCTTTTCTGAATGGGTAGATCAACTAAAAAGTGCTCCTTATTTAAAGCATGATTTAACCGATCTTTCAGAAAAAGAAATGGCTGCGAAGCTCGGAATTGAGAGAGAAAAGCTAGAAGGGTTGTTTTTAGCAGAAACCTACCATTACACAGCGGGTGCGAGTGAAAGCCAGTTATTAAAACGAGCGCATCGAAAACTCAATAAAATACTCGACGCTAGCTGGGAAGCTCGTCAAGAAAAGCTGCCATTACAGGATAAATATGAAGCCTTGATTCTCGCGTCTATCATCGAGAAAGAGACGGCTATTGATTCTGAGCGTGAGCGCGTCGCTTCTGTGTTTATCAACCGATTGAACAAACGTATGCGGTTACAAACTGATCCGACAGTTATTTATGGTATGGGTGACGCCTACGATGGCAACATTCGTAAGAAAGATTTGCGTACGCCGACACCATATAACACCTATACCATCAATGGTTTGCCACCAACACCGATTGCGATGGCTGGTGAAGCTTCCATTGAAGCGGCTTTGAATCCAGAAAGCAGCAACTATTTATATTTTGTAGCAAGTGGAAAGGGCGGACATGTATTCTCGAAATCCCTTGCTGAGCACAACCGTGCTGTTCGTGCCTATTTAAGAGAACTAAGAAAGAACAAATGATGAAAGCAAACTTTATTGTCGTTGAAGGCCTAGAAGGCGCGGGTAAAAGCACTGCGATTAAAACCGTTTTAGATACGCTAAAAGCGGCCGGTATTGAGGATATCGTAAATACCCGTGAGCCAGGAGGCACACCGCTAGCAGAAAAAATGCGCGCTCTGGTGAAAGAAGAGCACGAAGGCGAAGAACTTAAGGACATGACGGAGTTGCTTCTTCTGTACGCTGCACGTGTTCAGTTGGTTGAGAACGTGATCAAACCAGCTTTGGAAAACGGTCAGTGGGTGGTTGGTGACCGACACGATATGTCGTCGCAAGCTTATCAAGGTGGTGGCCGTCAGATTGACGCATCGTTAATGAAAAATCTCCGGGATACAACGCTTGGTGATTTTAAACCTGCTCTTACTCTCTATATGGACATTGACCCTCGTGTTGGGCTTGAGCGTGCGCGTGGGCGTGGTGAGTTAGATCGTATAGAGAAGATGGATATTAGTTTCTTCGAGCGTACACGTGAGCGTTATTTGGAGATTGCTCATGCCGATCCTTCCATCGTTATCATTAACGCAGAACAGACGATTGAAGGCGTGTCGCGTGATATTCGGGACGCTCTAAACGAGTGGCTAGCTCGTCAATAAGTGAAATGTAAATTTAGGTGACTCATGTTAAATGATTATCCATGGCTACAGCCAATATGGGATAACCTCAAAGTAGGGTTAGAGTCGGACAGAATACCAGGTGCGCTTTTATTACAAAGCGATCAGGGCTTAGGCATCGAAAAACTTATCGAGTTTTTTAGCCAAGCGCTTCTTTGCCAAAATTACGCGAGTGAAGCATGCGGTTTTTGTCATAGCTGCCAGCTAAATCAATCTCAAAACCACCCTGATTTACACTGGATCAAGCCAGAGAAAGAAGGAAAGGCGATAACGGTGGACCAAATTCGCGCTTGTAACCGTCTTGCTCAGGAATCATCTCAGCTTAATGGTTACCGCCTATTTGTAATAGAACCGGCGGACTCTATGAACGAGTCGGCATCGAATGCGCTGTTAAAGACGCTAGAAGAGCCTGGGGCAAAGTGCTTGTTTTTGCTCGTTACCCACAATCAGGAGCGTCTGCTCCCAACGATTCGTAGCCGTTGCCAACACTGGGTTGTTGCGCCTCCGTCAGCGGAACAAGCGATGCAATGGATGCACGAACAAGGGGCGAAGCAAGTTCCTGCTTATGCCTTAAAACTGAATATGGGCTCTCCAATAAAAACATTGGATGCGTTAAATAATGGTGAGCTCGAAGCTTACTTGGCTTTTGAACGCAGTTTTATTAAGGCAATGTCTTCGCCTGTTTCAGACGTTTCTGAGTGTGCTTCTTTAATCGCTAAACACTCAGAGCAATCACTAGACTGGGCATGGTATTTACTGACAGATGCTCAGAAAGCGCAGTTTGGTGTATCAGAAGCTCAAATGCTTCCGGGCGCGACAAAGTTTCAACCGGACAACTATAACGGTTTGTACTCATCAGCGAAGGCGCTGATGAACCTGAAAGCTCAGGTGCAAGCCTTTCCTGGCCTGAACCTTGAGCTACTATCAATGAATTGGTTAATTGAATCACGAGAGGCATTATGTTCGTAGATTCTCATTGTCATTTAGACAAATTGAATTACGACGATCTCCACATCAATGTGGAAGACGTTATTAACAAAGCTAAACAAGCAAACGTAACTGAGCTACTTTCTGTTGGAGTAACGCTGGATTCTTTCCCGAAAATGATGGAAATGATCGAGCCTTATGACAATGTTTATGCTTCGTGCGGTGTGCACCCACTTGATGTTGAAAGCGACTTTTCGATGGACGTATTGCGCCACCATGCGTCGAATGCAAAAGTCGTCGCTATTGGCGAAACGGGTTTAGATTATCATTACAAGCCCGAAACGGCCGCGTTACAGAAAGAGCGCTTTGAGCAACACGTTGATCTTGCAGTGGAGCTCAACAAACCTTTAATTATCCATACCAGAAACGCACGTGCGGATACTCTAGATATTTTGCGTAAGGGTGGGGCAGAGAAATGTGGTGGTGTTATCCATTGTTTTACAGAAGATCTTCCATTTGCTGAAGCTGCACTGGAGCTGGGGTTTTATATTTCTATCTCGGGGATTGTTACTTTCCGTCAAGCTACAGAGTTAAAAGAAGTGGTGAAGACTCTACCTTTAGAGAAGCTTCTTATTGAGACAGATTCTCCTTACTTGGCTCCTGTCCCTCATCGTGGCAAAGAGAATCAACCCGCTTACGTTGTCGAAGTCGCTTCTTATATTGCGCAACTCAAATCGTGCTCTCTTTCTGAAGTGGCACAAAAAACCACCGAAAACTTCCGAAATCTTTTTTTGCGATGAAAAAATAATAAGAGCATAAAAAAGGAGCTTAGGCTCCTTTTTTGTTGATAAAAACAACAGATACGCTCACGAGTTTAATGTTTACTAAAAATGTTGATTTAATAACATTCAAAAATCACAAATGTAATTTTGTTACTAAAAATAACATTGAGGCGTATTTTATTTACGCCTTAAAATTAATTATATAAATAATTAATTCTTTATAAAACAGTAATATAAGTGCAATGCAAACCTTTTCATCGGCTGTTTTTGGGTGTGATCCAAGACTTGTTTTGAAACTAAATTTCGTAACTGTGTGGAAAGTTTGAGGGTCATCAATATATATTTAGAGCCGGAAAATATAATGCAGTTGTGGTTACATTTTCATTGGGTGCTAACCTTTAGGCTACGGGGGTGTGCCGTTAGTGCCCAAATAATACTTATAAATTTATCAGGAGCATAAACATGTTTAAGAACCTTTTTGCTAACCTGCAAAAAGTTGGTAAGGCTCTGATGCTTCCAGTATCAGTTTTACCAGTTGCAGGTATTTTATTAGGTGTGGGTGCTGCCCATCTAAGCTTTATTCCAGAGATCGTTTCTAATCTTATGGAACAAGCTGGTGGTTCAGTATTCGGCCAAATGGCACTTCTATTTGCAGTAGGTGTAGCTCTAGGCTTCACTAACAACGACGGTGTTGCAGGTCTTGCAGCTATCGTTGGTTACGGCATCATGACGGCAACGCTAGGTGTAATGGCGGGCGTTATGGGTGTTGAGAAAATCGATACAGGTGTACTAGGTGGTATCCTTGTCGGTGGTGTGGCTGCTTGGGCATTCAACCGTTTCTTCAAAATCCAACTTCCAGAGTACCTTGGCTTCTTCGCTGGTAAGCGCGCAGTGCCAATCATCACTGGTTTTGCTGCGATCATCCTAGGTGTTATCCTTTCTGTTATCTGGCCACCAATTGGCGGTGCAATTTCTGCATTCTCTGATTGGGCTGCACACCAAAACCCACAGCTAGCATTCGGTATCTACGGTGTTGTTGAGCGTTCTCTAATCCCATTCGGTCTACACCACGTATGGAACGTACCGTTCTTCTTCGAAGCAGGTTCTTGTGTTAACGCTGCCGGTGAAGCTCAAAATGGTGTACTAACTTGTTACCTAGTTGCTGATGAAGCATCTCGTGCTGCTGGTAATGGCTTCGGTCAGCTAGCGGGTGGTTACATGTTCAAGATGTTCGGTCTACCAGCTGCAGCAATCGCAATTGCTCATTGTGCTAAACCAGAAAACCGTGCAAAAGTAATGGGTATCATGGCGTCAGCTGCACTGACTTCATTCCTAACTGGTATTACTGAGCCAATCGAATTCTCATTCCTATTCGTTGCTCCACTACTATACGGTATCCACGCTCTACTAGCTGGTTCTGCATACATCGTTTCGAACACTCTAGGCTTTGTACACGGTACTTCTTTCTCTCACGGTCTGATCGACTTCCTAGTTCTATCTGGTAACGCTCAGAAGATGGTGCTAATGATTGCCGTTGGTCTAGTTTACGCAGTAATTTACTACGTAGTGTTCCGTGGTGTAATCACAGCGCTTGACCTAAAAACACCTGGCCGTGAAGATGAAACGGAAAGTGCAGCTGTAACTTCTGGCTCTGATATGGGCGGTGAACTGGTTGCAGCGTTTGGCGGTAAAGCTAACATTACTGGTCTAGATGCATGTATCACACGTCTACGTGTAGCAGTTGCAGATACAGCAGCTGTTGACCAAGACAAGCTAAAACAACTAGGCGCTGCTGGTGTTGTAGTTGTAGCTGGTGGTGTACAGGCTATCTTCGGTACTAAGTCTGATAACCTAAAAACTGAAATGGATGAGTGGATTCGTAACCACGGTTAATCGCAGTCATTCATAGTAATGCATAAAAGGAGGCTTCGGCCTCCTTTTTTAGTTCCTATTTTATTAACTGACAGTTCCTTTTTAGTGTGATCCTAAACTCATCTTTACTTTTGTCAGCTTTTTCATACATCGAGCTTACCCATCGTTGACATATTGATATGCCATTATGTTTGAATAGCGAATAATGTTTTTTTGAATAATTGATAACGTGTATGAAGAACAAATTCATTTTAGTTTTGGGACTAGTTTCTAGTACGGCAATGGCGGCAAGCGAGCCAACGGATCTATCAGTTGGTATGGCTGTCGATCAACAATTAAGTGTTGTTGTAGAGTTAGATAACAAATATCGTGGCATTATCGGAAACGATGGTATGGCGTTTGATTACATCGCTAAGCGTGGAACATTCGATCAAAACATGCCTGTGACTTGGTATGTCGGCGTTGGTGGCTGGTATGAATGGGATGACGAGTTTGGTGTGAGAGTACCACTTGGTGTGAACTGGGATTTATCACGCGGCTGGGACCTTTATGGTCAAATACACCCAGAGCTAGATCTTTACAAAGGTGCTGACTTGCAACTTGGCGGCGCCGTTGGCATCAAGTACAGTTTCTAGAATTGAACTAATGTATGTATAAAAAAACGCCGGTAACTACCGGCGTTTTTTATGTGGAACTTAACGTTCTATTGTTTATCCATGGCTCGCTTGATGCAAACGGCAGCGCCGCCCCAAGTGATACTTAAACCAATAACCATCATAATAATTGCGCTGATTGTCATTTTGCTGTCTCCTTGCGGTTCACTGCGTTGATCACTAGACCAAAGATAAAGAGTGCGGCGATAAGTGCCCAGCCTAAAGTTAGATCATAGCCACCGTAGCCTTCAGTAATTAGGGCGTATAGCTTGGTCGCTAAGATAATGGCGAGCATGATTGGTGTAACGAAGCGTAAGCAGATCTCGAACCATTGACCAACAGAGAAATCAGAGCGCTCGTTAACGTAATTACGTACTTCTGGCACGCGCTTCAATAGCCACGCCATCAAGACAATCTCAACCAGACCACCAACCATGATGCCAACGTTGTTTGCAAAGTGGTCTACTAGATCGAGTAGCAGCAGACCGCCATTGGTAGCAAACGCCATAGAGACAACGAAGCCAATACCAATCACAACATTTGCAGCTTTTTTACGGCTCCACTTCAGCTTGTCGATAATGGCTGAAGTTACGGCTTCCATAATTGAAATATGCGAACTTAGACCAGCAACCACCAGTGCAAAGAAGAACAGTGGACCAAGAATATATGGGGCAGGTAGTAGGTTAATTGCCGCAGGTAAAGTAACAAAAGCCAAGCCAACGCCTGCAGATACCACCTCTGTTAACGGCTTACCTTGCTCTTGAGCCATGTAACCCAATACTGAGAAGATCATGATGCCGGCTAGGATCGAGAAGCCACAGTTGATCAACACGGTCATAAACGCGTTATTCGTTATGTCTGACTTTTCTGGTAGGTAGCTAGAGTAAGCTAGCATGATGGCGAAGCCGATACTTAGCGTAAAGAAGATCTGACCATATGCCGCTGCCCATACTTTCACATCCCAAATTTTGCTGAAATCGGGTTCGAACATGTAGTTCACGCCATCTAGAGCTCCTGGCAAGAAAATCATACGTCCGATTAAGAAAATCACCATCAAGAATAGGATTGGCATCATAATTTTAGATGCTCGTTCAATTCCTGATTTCACGCCTTTGGCAATAGCGGTGTAAGTAATTGCCCAAGCAATCACCATGGATAAAGCAATCTTCCATTGAATACTGCCTAAGTCTGTTGGTGAGTTGTCACCTAGCTTTAGGTATTCACTAAAGAAAAATGCGTTGGTATCGGTTCCCCAACCTTGAGTGAACGACAACCCAAAGTAAGAAATCGACCAACCGATAACAGCCACATAGTAAACGGCAATAACTGCAGCCACACCAACTTGGAACCAGCCAAGCCATTCAAATTTAGAATGAATTTTCGCTAGTGTTTTTGGTGCCGAGCCTCGGTATTTTTGTCCCATACTGAACTCTAGGATCATAAATGGAATACCGGCAGTGATCATGGCAAAAATGTAAGGAATAAAAAATGCGCCGCCACCGTTTTCATAGGCCATGTATGGGAAACGCCAAATGTTTCCCAAACCGATAGCAGACCCAACTGCTGCTAAGATGAATCCCGCCCGGGATCCCCATTGTTCTCGCTTCATATTTGACTCCTATAAGACTCCCTGAGGAATGAAGCTCTCTACGTAACACAGTAATAATTGCGCAAACAGTTGGAAGAAAGGACCGCTGTTATCCATCAGCTTTTCTATCCTTAATTCTAACTTCTTATAATTTTATAGAGCTATATTCTGGCTACTGTAAGAGAAAGTAGATTATTAATCTTAAAATTTTGATGTGTGTTTGATAAAACTGAAATATTTATCTGTTTTCACTGATCAGACTAACTTCTAATAATACTTAGCGCAATAGAATCTAAATGTTAATTCAGATGAGTTGTCTGGTTTTAATCTTGTTAAATTTGAGTTTGATTGTGGTTTTGTGTGGGTGGGTGGTTGTTTGTCTGGAATAAATGACTGGGATCCAATAATTGCTTTGGTGTTTAAGACTATTTTGATTAATTAGGGCGTACGGCTATCTTTTGTGCACCTATCTAGATGATGCTTCGTTACTTTGCCAAACAATGGTGTTTAGACGATATCCTTTATCGGCTCTGTGCAGGACTCGTTCAGCGTTCTTTGTGACGAGTCCTGCAAAGGAACATGCATAAAAGTTAGAAGCGGAAACTAAAACCGACATTTGATTGGAATTGGTTCATCCAATCAGTATCGAACTTAATGATACAGTTTGAGCCGTCATTAGGTAGATTACAGGCGCCAGATGTATCGTTATCAACGACCGTTCCTAACCATCTCAGTTGGGCTGTTAATGCAAAGTTCTTTGAAAATTCATATTCCAGCCCTGCAAAAGCGCTAGCCGAAAATCCGTATTTTTTGTCTACCCAATCCACATCGGCATAAGAAGCGCCCAAACCTACACCGATATAGGTTTGCCAATTTTCTGCGACAGGATAGTACATGCTGCTTTGGAAGTGCAGATAATGGATATCTGCTGAGTTGGACAGCTTTTCAAGTTCCGTCGATTGATTGGAGTAAAACAATCCGATCCTTCCTTTTTCTAAGGGAGTCTCGACTGAAAGAGCGTAGTTCACTGCGGGGTCGAGATCGTATGTATTACCACTTTCATCCTCTACTTGGCCGCCTCCTGTATAGCCTATGTATGGTGTAACGATGATATTCGCTTGTGCATTGATAGCAGTACTCATCATCATGATTCCTACTAGCCAGCTGAGTTTTTGGTTCATGCCCTATCTCCTTATTATGACTAAGCTAATTGTGATGGGTTAGTCAAAATTGCGCGACTAAATTAAGCAAATCTTGAACATATTTCACACCGGTGTTATTAATTTGTTACATATTAAGGAGGTGTTTATGGAACACGATCTAAAATCCGCATTAATCATTGTGGTGACTGTTTTTGCAGTGCTTTTGTCATTTGGCATCATTGCTATTACAACAGCTTAAGATAACCACTTTTACCAAACGTTTTAACAAAATGGCGTGAGCCTATGATACGTAACAGCGGTATAATCACAGAAAGCCATGCAGAGCTTGATGTAAAAGTTTATGAGCACTTTAGGCATGGTAAAACTGCTTTAGTCACGCAAGGTGGAGGGCAGAGAGGGATTTTTACCGCTGGCGTTTTAGACGCCTTTTTACTTTCCAACTTCGATCCTTTCGATGAATTCTATGGCACCTCTGCCGGAGCTCTCAACTTATGTTCTTACTTGTGTCGTCAACATGGCATGGGCAAAGCTTTTATTACCGAGCTGACAACGTCTCCTGAATTTTTTAATCTGTTTCGCTATATCCGAAAGCAGCAGTACTTAGGTTTAGAGTGGGCATTAGAACGGATTCAAGATTTCCCATACAAGCTTGACCTTGATTTAGGTCGCAGTGCATTGGGAAAACGAGGAGCGTTTGCTGCGGTAACGAATATAGAGACGCTATCAGATCAATATCTACCAATCTTGGATGACTCGTGGTTTAACACTATGCTAGCGACATGTGCGATTCCCAAGTTGTACCACGGACCTGTCGACGTAAATGGCAATAAGTTTGTTGATGGCGGCGTGTCTGCCTCTATCCCTGTTCAAGAAGCGTGGCGTCAGAATGCTCGCAACATTATTGTCATTCGCACAGAGCCGTTTTCAGAGATTGAAGCGAGAGCCCAAAGTGAAGTGGGGGATGTGCCTGTCGAATGGTATCGAGAGTCTATCAACTCAGTACAGCAATCATGGCAGCAAAAAGTGAATCAGTGGAAGCTGGATTGGGCGTCGTTCTTCCAACAAAAAATTAATGCAGCACATCAATCGAAGCTTGCAGGGAAAATGCTGTTAAATGGAGGTCGTTGGTTGTTCGGTGCCGATAACTTGTATCGTTTAAGTCATCTGATTGGTGAGAATTTTGATTCAGGTTTAGCCGACATGCTGATGATTCATTATCAAACATTTGAGCTCACTCAGGCCTTTATATCTGCTCCACCTGACGACACTTTTATTTTACAAGTTGCGCCTAAAGAGGGACTTCGTTCTTCTTCTTTGTTAAGTGACCAAGAGTCACTAGAGCATGACTATCAACTTGGGCTTCAAGCTGGGTTTAACCTAGTTCAACTCTATGACCAGCTGGATGTTGAAATTGATGGTAGAGAGAGTGCATAAACCTTCTTACGTTCACGATGTGCGCAATATACAAAGCATATAAATAAGGCTCCATTTTCGGAGCCTTATTTGCGGGTTCTTGTGGTTAACTCCGGTTAGGTATAACTACTACGCTTGTAGAATGCGCATGCAGTTGGTTGAGCCAACAACATCCATTACATCGCCTTGAGTAATAATGACTAAATCACCTTTGTGCAAGAACCCTTGCTCTTTAAGGCTAGTAATAGCTGCTTGAGCCGTTGGTAAACCCGCATCACTTTTTGACTCGAAATATACAGGTGTCACGCCTCGGTATAATGCTGCTCGATTTAGTGTCGATTCATTCCGTGATAAGGCAAATATTGGCAAGCCAGAGCTTAAGCGAGACATCATCAACGCAGTCCTGCCGGACTCAGTTAACGAGATCATCGCTTTAATTCCTTCCATGTGATTCGCAGAGTACATGGTTGCCATTGCGATGGTTTCTTCAGCGGTTTCGAAGGTTCTATCTAAGCGATAGGTTGATAGACTTGCCTCCGACATTTTTTCTGCCCCCACACATACTTCGGCCATGGATTTGACCGTTTCTACAGGATATTTACCTGCAGCGGTCTCTCCAGAAAGCATCACCGCGTCAGTGCCGTCTAGAACCGCATTGGCCACATCCATCACTTCAGCACGCGTTGGCATTGGGCTAGTAATCATGGATTCCATCATTTGTGTCGCAGTAATCACGATACGGTTTAAACTGCGTGCGCGGCGAATCAGTTTTTTCTGGACACCAATGAGCTCAGGGTCACCGATTTCTACACCAAGGTCACCACGTGCAACCATCACCACATCGGATGCGAGAATAATGTCGTCAATAGACTCATTGGTCGCGACGGTTTCTGCTCGTTCGACTTTAGCCACTAACATGGCTTCAAGGCCTGCATCTCTGGCTAAGCGTCGAGCGTAATGCATGTCTTCGCCGTTACGCGGGAATGAAATAGCAAGGTAGTCTACTTGAATTGCTGCGGCGGTAAGAATGTCGGCTTTATCTTTCTCTGTGAGCGCATCGGCTGACAATCCGCCGCCTTTTTTGTTGATCCCTTTATTGTTGGACAGTGGACCACCGACAATCACACGGGTATGAACTTTATTACCCTCTACTTTGGTAACTTGCAGCTGAACGCGTCCATCATCGAGTAATAAAATGTCATTTGGTGAAACATCTTGCGGTAGTTCTTTATAATCTAACCCTACAGATTCTTGATTGCCTTCACCTTTTGGTAAATCACTATCTAATGTGAATTTATCGCCCACATTCAAAATGACTTGGCCGTCTTTAAACGTTGATACACGGATTTTAGGGCCTTGTAAATCACCAAGAATTGCAACCTGACGCCCAAGTCTTGCTGCAATGGTACGGACTTTGTTCGCACGTTGAATGTGGTCTTCACTGGTTCCATGTGAAAAATTCATACGGACAACGTTTGCACCGGCTTTGATGATCTCCTCAAGTATATTGTCCTTATCCGTTGAAGGACCCAGCGTAGTGACAATTTTTGTTCGTCTTAATTTGGAAGTCATAGATTCTCCGATGAATGTGTGTGTACAGGTAACTTGAACTCTATCCTTACTTTACGCAATCGCTCTCAAGGTTAGCCTCGCTTAGCCCACACCTTAAAGCTACTTGAATATAAGTATATGCACAGAATGTTTACATTAAGAGTAACCCCGGTAAAACAGACAGATATTCGACAGGCAATGGCCTTATTGATAAAAATACGCTGCTTTAAAGGCATTACTTCATAATTTAGTGAATAAAAATAAGTTATTTTTCAAACAATTTAACAGGAGTAGATTCTTCGTTATTTGATTGAATACACAAACAAACAGGTTTATACGTGATGCTTGTCACGGGGATTTATTAATTCACTTCACAATTAGTTCGCAAAGTAAAAAAATTGTCCCGTTATAGAATTTCGGAGTGCAAGATGTACATGGCTCAACCGGGCCATATTGATCATATCAAACAGGTCAATGCTGGTCGTGTATATAAACTAATTGACCTAAAAGGTCCTATTTCTCGAATTGATTTGTCCAAGCAGAGTGAGCTTGCTCCTGCTAGTATCACCAAAATCACTCGAGAATTAATTGAAGCGCACTTGATTCATGAAACGACAGTACAAGAAGCGACGAGTCGTGGTCGACCTGCTGTCGGTTTGCAGGTCAATAATGAAGGCTGGCAATTTTTGTCAATGCGTTTGGGGCGGGGTTATTTAACCATTGCTTTGCATGAGTTAGGCGGTGATGTACTAATCGATACTAAAATCGAGATACACGAGCTTGATCAAGACGATGTGCTTGAGCGCCTGCTTTACGAAATTGATGAATTCTTTCAGACTTACGCGGATCAACTTGATCGTGTTACCAGTATTGCCCTTACGCTGCCTGGTCTCGTGAACTCAGAGCAAGGTGTCGTTTTGCAGATGCCTCATTACAATGTCGAAAATCTTGCTCTTGGACCAGAGATATACAAAGCAACAGGCTTGCCAGTTTTCATTGCCAATGACACGCGAGCTTGGGCATTAGCAGAAAAGCTTTTTGGTCATTCTCAAGATAATGACAACTCCGTTCTTATCTCTATCCACCACGGTTTAGGTGCGGGCATCATTCTGGATGGGCGCGTTTTGCAAGGCCGTCACGGTAACATTGGTGAACTCGGGCATATTCAAATTGACCCAAATGGAAAACGTTGTCATTGCGGCAATATAGGCTGTTTGGAAACCGTTGCCAGTTCTCAGGCAATTCGTGAAGAAGTCGTAAGACGAATCGCTGATGGCGAAGACTCTATTCTTGCTAAACAAGAGGAAATGAGTATTGAGAGCATTTGTGAAGCCGCTGCAAACGGTGATCCTTTGGCCGTCGATGTGATTGAAAAACTTGGACGCTACTTAGGCTCTGCAATTGCTATTGTGATCAACTTATTTAACCCTGAGAAAATCTTGATCGGTGGTGTGATTAACCAAGCAAAAGATGTGCTTTATCCTGCGGTTCGTCGCTGTATCGAAGAACAGAGTTTACCTGTTTATCACCAAGATCTTGAGCTGGTGGAGTCTCGTTTCTATAAGCAAGCCACAATGCCTGGTGCCGCGTTGATTAAGCAAGCGTTGTACGATGGTCAACTATTGATGAAGGTTGTGGAAGGTTAAGTACTTTTTAACATGATGATGTGCCTGGCTGTTGAGACTGCATTTGTAGGTGATTTAGGGTGAGACTTAACGGCTCACCCTTTTTGATCGCCTATTACTAGAAAGGGAATTTGAGTTATGTTGCATTGCTATATCTGTGCCATTCATGTAATTTCCTAAAAAGCTCAAGTAAATAAACAAAATGGCTTTCAATGTGCTGCGTGACTTTGCGTCTGATGCAAAGAGAAGTAATACGCTAAAACTGTTGTACTTTAAAGCTGTGCTCGAAAAGCCAAATATTTTAAGGTTATTTGGTTATATAACCTTGCTGTGTCTGTACTGATTTCGAGTAAAATAAGAATTATCCATAATTTAGGTAGTAGTATGTCCGGAGTGTTAAATACGGTTGACCAGCGTACAAACTTGGTTGGTGAAAATCGACTAGAGCTTCTGCTGTTCACTTTAAATAGTCGCCAATTATTTGCGATTAATGTGTTCAAAGTGAAAGAGGTCATCAAGCTTCCGCCGTTAACCAAGCTCCCAGGATCGCACTACAATATTCGTGGGGTTGCTTCTCTACGAGGTGAAGCGGTACCAGTGATTGATTTACGAGGCGCAATTGGTTTTCCTGCTTTACGTGGTGAAGCGGAAGAAGAAAATTTGATCGTGACAGAGTACAACCGCACGGTGCAGGGCTTCTTAGTCGGTCCGGTTAAAAACATTATTAATACGGCATGGACTGAAATTCAGCCGCCTCCTTCCACGTCTGGTCGCTCGAATTACCTCACGGCTATCACGCAAATCAAAGAGGGGGATGCCTCTCAAATTGTCGAAATTATTGACGTTGAAAAAGTTTTAGCAGAGATCGTGCATTACGACGTGACTATTTCGGAGGACATTCTCGATCAAGAACTGGCCCAAGCAATGGTCGGGCGTAATGTTCTGATTGTGGATGATTCCTCTACAGCTCGTAATCAAGTTCGCGATACGCTTTCTCAATTGGGTATGAATATCATCGAGTGTCGTGACGGGCTAGAAGCGTTAACGGTTTTAAAACGTTGGTGTGATGAAGGTAAAGATGTAGAAAAAGAGCTGTTGATGATGATTACGGATGCTGAAATGCCTGAAATGGACGGTTATAAACTGACCCATGAAGTGCGCCAAGATCCACGTATGTCTAAGTTGTTTATCACATTGAACACTTCTCTGAGCGGTAGTTTTAATGAAGCCATGGTACAAAAAGTAGGCTGTGATCGCTTTATATCTAAATTCCAACCGGATCTGCTGGTTGAAGTTGCTCAAGACCGATTACGCCAGATGCTTTCTAAAAGTGCATGATTAGATCTAGTGAAATCAGAGGGAGCGCACCTCTCTCTCTGATTTTTAACACCTCTCTCCTTAATTCCTCTGTACTAGTGGAAATCCCGAGATTTACTTTGTAGATTGTTCAAGTAGTGCGTGCAATCAATCAACTTACCAGCAATGACGTGCGTGACTTCTCCCTCTCTTTCAAGAATGCCTTTCACCATTAATACTTTAGCGCCTAAATACGCTTGCTTTTGGGCTCGTGCTGTAGCTTGCCAAACGACCACATTAATGTTGCCCGTGTCATCTTCTAACGTAAAAAATGTCACGCCAGCGGCGGTGCCTGGAGATTGTCTTCCTGTTACCACACCTACCACTGTGACCAGTGACTTATGCGGTTTCTCTGTCAGTTGCCTCATGCGGGTAAAGTGAGGGAGTTTGCCCGTTTCTTCTAATAATTTAATTGGATGGCGGCTAAGAGATAGTCCCGTGCTTGCGTAATCCTCAATTAAATTTTCATATTCAGAGGGTTGAGTCTGGTAGCTAACATTGGGTTCTTCGACCTTGTGAAACAATGGTAGGTCAGATAAGGAATCCATTGCTGCCCAGCGAGCGTTATAACGATTTCCCGACAAGGCCTGAAATGCATTGGCTGAAGCCAATAATTCAATGTCACTTCGGCTTCTTAATATCTGCTTTACTTCTTGAATCGTTCGGTAACCATTAAGTGGTTTGCGCTCAATAAGCCTTTGTGCGCTTTCTGCGTTAAAGCCTTTCACCAAGCGAAAACCAAGTTGCACGCCGAGCCTGCCATTCGGACGTGAGACGAGATGATGCTGATATTTTGAATGATTGACGCACACCGGCAATACTTCAACGCCATGCCGGCGAGCATCTTGTACTAATTGCGATGGGCTATAAAATCCCATTGGTTGGCTGTTCAATAATGCAGTGTAAAATTCGGCTGGGTAATAATATTTTAACCATGCAGAACAATATGCCAGCACTGCGAAAGACGCTGAATGACTTTCAGGGAAGCCGTACTCACCAAAGCCGCAAATCTGATCGAAAATTCGCTCAGCAAACGCTAAGTCATAGCCTCTCTCTTGCATACCATTGATCAGTTTTGGTCTGAATTTAGCGAGATCGCCATTCTTTTTCCATGATGCCATCGCTCGACGGAGTTGATCGGCCTCGCCGCCGCTAAACCCTGCGGCTACCATGGCTAGCTTGATGACTTGCTCTTGGAAAATAGGGACGCCCATAGTCCGCTCAAGAACGCTTTTTACTTCTTCCGATGGATAACTGACAGGCTCTTTGTGATCACGCCGTTTTAAAAAAGGATGCACCATATCACCCTGAATAGGGCCTGGACGAACAATTGCAATTTGAATCACTAAGTCGTAATAACAAGCAGGCTTTAGGCGAGGAAGCATGCTCATTTGTGCACGAGATTCAATTTGGAATACGCCTATCGTGTCGGCTTTTTGGATCATGCGGTACACGTGTGGATCATCTTGTCGGCGAGTGATCTCGGAAATCGAGAGGGATCGCTGGTGATGTTTCTCGACCAGTTGAAAGCACTTTTTGATGGCGTTTAACATGCCGAGTGCGAGTACATCGACTTTTAGTAGCTTCAAGCTTTCTAAATCGTCTTTATCCCATTGAATGATAGTGCGATCTTCCATCGAGGCATTTTCAACAGGTACTAACTCATATAAAGGGCCAGATGAAATTACAAATCCACCTACGTGCTGAGATAAATGGCGTGGGAAGCCAATGATCTCGTTGACCAATTGGATGAACTGCTGCCCTTTGAGAGATTCTGGTTGTAAGCCCAGTTCAATAATTTGAGCTTGCCAGCCTTGGCTGCGATCTCGGCGATTAACGTTCTTAATGAAAAAATCCAATTGGGTCTCTTCAATCCCTAGTGCTTTACCGACTTCACGCACGGCACTTTTAAAGCGATAGCTGATCACTGTTGCAGCAAGTGCTGCACGCTCACGGCCATATTTTTTGTAAATATACTGGATAACTTCTTCACGGCGCTCGTGTTCAAAGTCCACATCAATATCCGGCGGTTCCTTACGTTCTTTACTGATAAATCGTTCGAATAAGACAGCGATTTGTAGAGGATCGACGGCGGTAATTTCCAGGCAATAACACACCACAGAGTTTGCAGCGGAACCTCGCCCTTGGTAAAGAATGCCTTGCTGTTTCGCGAACATTACAATGTCGTGAATAGTAAGGAAGTAGTAGTGGTATTTCAGCTCTTGAATAAGCGCCAGTTCATTCTCGATGGTTTGATTGACTTCTGCTGGCACACCTTCAGGAAAACGCAGCTTTTTACCACGTTCGACCAACATACGTAAGTAAGAGTCGGGTGTGTAACCATCTGGGATCAGCTCGGTAGGATATTCGTATTTTAAATCGGAGAGCTTAAACTCGCATAAATCGGCGATGTAAGTACTTTCTTCCAGCCATTCTGGTTTGTAAATCCGAATCAACTTTTTAAAAGGACGAAGCGCTCGCTCTGTATTCGAAATACGATCAAAACCGAGTTTATCGACGCTACACCCATGCTTTATAGCAGTAAGTACATGCTGTAATGGCAAGCGTTCAACATCATGCATGAGAACGCCTCCGCAGGCAGTTATAGGTAATTGAAATTCATGTGCTAACTGCTCGCAGTGCGCAATGTATTCAGTATCGTTGTTACTCAAATGGCGCTGAATCGCTACCCACAAACGATTAGCGTGGTGTTGATTGAGCCAGCGCCCCCAATAGTGATCACTCTCTTGATGTGTGGGCAGCCACAATACCAAACAATGTCGAACCGACATCAAATCCCATTCGAACAGTTGATAGTTGCCTTTTTCACTGCGTCTCCTTGCGTTTGTGATGATACGACACAACTCGGCATAAGCCTTGCGACAAGGGCAAAGCAGTACGATTTGGCATTCATCATTTAACCAAAACATACTTCCAACGATTTGTTTGATATCGAGTTTATGTTGTTCGATGGTCGCATGGGCTTTGACAATGCCCGCGACCGAACATTCATCCGTTATGGCTAGAGCTTGATAGCGATAGAAAGCAGCTTGGAGTACCAGCTCTTCTGCATGAGAAGCCCCAGTCAAAAAAGAGAAGTTAGACTGACAAAATAGTTCCGCGTAACTCATAATGACCCAACAAAAATAACTGTCGATTTAACAAAAATAGCCATGAAGAAACCAGTGCTTGTGCTGATCACGAAATATCCATAACCAGCGGCCTTGCTTGGTGTGTGCAATGTAGTAATCACGCATGATCTCATCACCATCCCACCACCCAGAAACTATTCGCTCAGGTCCGTGGACCAAAGAAACTTGCTCTTGCAATACAATGGGAGTCGGTAATTGCATTGCGGGGCGTAGTATGGATGGTATGGCGTGCCCCTTTTCATCCGGAGCATCAGCAGGGCGATACTGACTGGCCTTTTCTGGTCTAGGATCGCAAGCAATATTGGGTTTTAAAACGGCATTTTTTCCCAATTTAGCTTGCAGTAAAGAGAGCAGCTCTAAAGCATTCATGTTTCCTTTCTGCCCAGCAAAGAGATCGCGTGATGCACTAAGAGGCTCACCTTGACGGATGACTTTTAACGTTAGCCCTGTGACTGGGCCATTAAGCGAGAGTGACTCTAAGCTCAAACTCGCTAACTGTTGCCAACGCTGACATAGGTAATCACCTTGCGCAGAAGTGAGCTGAAGGTGTTGCTCTTGTTTCTCACGCTGGTGGAGTGTTAAACACAGTTCAAAAGCGACCTTATCTCTTAATTTAAGAAAGATTTCGAGTTGACGAAGTAATTTGGCCAACGGCTTTTCAATCCACTGAACGTTTTCGATCTCAAACAACAGCTCTAAATAAACTTGGAAGGATTCGGTAGGGTGATAAAAGTCGACAGGGTGTTTAAACTGCCCAGTCAGTCGACCAACGTAGTTCACCAAATCGATATCAAAGCGTCGTGCGATGTCTTGCAATGGCAGTTCAAGCAGGTTTTGCAATGTGGTGACACCTACACGTTGTAACTTCTCTACGGTAGCGTTTGATAAATCTGTCAGTTTTAACGGTAGTGGTGATAAAGCTTTTTGTATGGCAGATTTGTCTTCACTGATGACGTTCGCTCCTGATATTGCCATCAATTTGGCAGCAAAAGGAGAAAAACCACATCCGAATTGAAAACTCAGTTTCAGCTCCGATAAGTGAGCTCTGACTTTATTCCAATAGTTTTCAAGCCCTTCATACAGAGCGAGCATTGGAGTAGCACGCAGTAAAATACCTTGGTTTGGCATCAACACAACGTCAGATGTGATCAAATACAACCACTGAGCTACCTCTTGTAATTTATTTAATTCGGTTTGTGGATGATAAGGATGCACTTGTAAATCTCGACACAAGGACGCAGCACTGCCTAGGCCCATACCTGGCTTAATGCCTTGTTGTTCGGCAATCTCGTTGTATTGAATAATCTGGCAACGTTGGCTTTCGACAATCACCACGGGTCGTTCTTGGTTATCACCAAAGAGTGCGTCTAGCTGTAGGCGAGGGAAGTGCAAGTAAATCCACAGAGCCATATCACTAACCTTGGTTCGCCAGTGGGAAATTGACCACAGTCGAGTGCACAGTTTCAGATGATGGTTTCACCAGTTGCGGGTAATGGTGTTGGAAGCCGATACTAACGCTACCTCTATTCCAGCCTCCTTTCCTTTTCAGCACTTCAACATTAATCCCTTGCTCGTCGCCTTTCAGTTTTAAACTGAGTGACACAGGCAAAGACAAGCGGTTGATAGTATCTGTTTTAAGCATAAAGAGCGGGCAACTCCCTTGTTCACTTGCTACCTGTAAGCGTTTCACTTGATGTATTTCAAGCTCTTCTTGCCATAACAAAACATTACTGCATACCCCACTTTTCAGACATTGCTCTGCAGCCCAAAGAGCATCTTTGGGATGAGCTGGATTAACAACCCACACTTGGTTTATATCCAACCCGATGTAGTGTAAAAACAGAGAATTCACTAGCGCAGGTGGTTGAATAAATGCGGTTATACCATTGGTCTGAGTGGCTTTTAAATAGGGAGCGAGCAAACGCAATTCACCAATACTACCAATAGATTCCATCTCCACTACGCCATGAGGTGGAAAGCCTCCGCCGAGCAAATCATCTAATTCAGAAAAACCGGAACTAGTCTGCAACTGCTGAGGATCTGCTTTCGTTAAATTTGCTTGCCAAACAAGGTGTTGGCTTTTTAAGTTCTGAATAATATCTTGCATAATAAACACCTGTATATATGTACAGTATATTTCTGTGGGAGAAAGTCGCAAGATTTTTATGAAGAGAGAAATGAAAAAAGGCAGCGTTTGCTGCCTTTTCAATCGATTATGTGAGGTAACCTGAATGAGTTATTTACGCTTCGGTTGAGCGTCGATGCATTGACCGTTCACATCGGTAACCGCAGGATCCATTAAGTGCAAATATAGCGGCATGATATCCAGTGGCGTTTTGAGAGTATTCGCATCTTCACCCGGATATGCTTTTTCACGCATGCGAGTACGAGTGGCACCAGGGTTAATTGCGTTAACGCGGATCGGTGTATCACTCAGCTCGTCAGCCAAAACTTGCATCATGCCTTCTACGGCAAATTTAGAGATAGCGTATGGCCCCCAGAATGCGCGGCCAGAGTGGCCGACGGTTGAAGAGGTAAAGATAATACGCCCAGCTTCTGATTTACGCATCACAGGCAGTAGTGCTTGAGTCATTAGCACTTCGGCTTTCACGTTGATCTGCATGATATCGTCGAAGTCTTCCTCTTTGATTTGATCAAATGGACACAGCGAACTCAAGACACCTGCGTTGTGTAATAGACCATCCAAGCGACCAAACTGTCCTTCGATTGTCTCTGCCATATCAATGTAATTCTGCTGAGTTGCGCCCTTGAGATCCAATGGAATGATAGCTGCTTGTGGATAGCCAGCAGCTTCAATCTCATCATAGATAGATTCAAGGTTTTGCACATTTCTACCCAAGAGAATAACAGTTGCACCGTGCTCGGCATAAGAAAGCGCGGCTTGACGGCCGATGCCATTACCAGCGCCAGTAACAAGAATGACTTTACCTTTTAGAGCATCAGCTGAAACGGAGTAGTTCACGGCGATAAATCCTTATTATTGTAAGAGGGTCCATGATAGTTAATTGACGCTAAAAAACGCCTGTTTCTCAATGGAAAATCTTGGTAATCGTGACAAGATGGTTACAATACACCAATTCATGTGTTATACCAATTCCAGAACTTTCGTTAGGTATGCTATCAATCAGAACAAGTGGTTACAAACCGCGCTGCCTTCTCGCTGATGTTTCTGCGTAACATACTAACATCATCTGAAATGAGATAAAGGAGCTCTCGTTGGAATTTTTATTAGATTATGGTCTGTTTCTGGCCAAAATTATCACGGTGGTTGCTGCGATAATTGTTCTGCTCATTATTGCAAAATCGGCTGGTGGCAAATCGGGTGCGGCGAAAGGGGAGTTAGAGATTACCAACCTTTCAGAGCAACACAAACAATCTGTTGAGCAGTTAGAGCATCATTTGCATGACGATGCTTTCATCAAGGCTCGAGATAAAGCCGTCAAGAAAGAAGAAAAAGAGAAGAACAAATCTCGCGAGAAAGAAATCAAACAAGCGAGCAAAGACGGTTCATTAGATAGCAAGCGTGAACCACACCTATTTGTTCTTGATTTCAACGGTAGCATAGACGCAAAAGAAGTCGCGTCTCTACGTGAAGAAATCACCGCTATTTTGGCTGTCGCACGTGAAGGTGATGAAGTGTTACTTCGCTTAGAGTCTGGCGGTGGTATGGTTCATGGTTACGGCCTTGCCTCTTCTCAACTGGACCGAATCAAAGCTGCGGGTCTTCCTCTGACCATCTCTGTTGACAAAGTTGCGGCAAGTGGCGGTTACATGATGGCATGTGTAGCAGATAAAATTGTTTCTGCACCATTTGCAATTGTGGGTTCTATTGGCGTTATCGCACAAATTCCTAACTTCAACAAACTGTTGAAGAAACATGACATTGAGTACGAACAACTAACAGCGGGTGAATATAAACGCACGCTAACGATGTTCGGTGAGAATACCGATAAAGCGCGCGATAAGTTTAAGCAAGAACTTGAAGAAACACATGTCTTGTTTAAAGACTTCATTCGTGAGCGTCGTCCTAGTTTGGACCTAGACAAAGTAGCCACTGGTGAGCACTGGTTCGGTACACAAGCGAAAGAGCTTGGTTTGGTGGATGACATTAGTACATCTGATGATATCGTTGTTGCGGCATGCAAAGATAAAACTGTACTTTCTGTGCATTATGTACAAAAGAAAAAACTGGCCGACAAGCTAGCAGGTGTGGCGGGTAAAGTCGCTGATAGTGTGATTTTAAAGTTAGCTGAGCGTGGTCAAAATCCGATTGTTTAATCGAGCTTAAGTTCATGACATTTAAAACGGCGAGGGCGGAAGCTCTCGCCGTTTTTGTTGAACTTTATGTTTATTGATGAATCCAATTACGCATTAGGTGTAATGCTTTACACGACATTTTTCCTCGCTCCAAAGACTGATTACCCGTATAATGTGCGCCTCGAAAACCGAGCAAATTGCTGAAAAGAAACTATTGGTGGAGAAGAACATGTCCTCTCAAACTCCGGTTGTAACCGTAGATGGACCTAGTGGTGCAGGTAAAGGCACTTTATGTATGTTGCTGGCGAAAAAATTGGGTTTCCAACTCTTAGATTCTGGCGCAATTTATCGTGTACTTGCACTCGCTGCGATTCACCACGGTGTCGACACCGAGTCAGAAGATGCTCTTGTCCCACTAGCAACACACCTAGACGTTCAATTTATCGCGGAAGGTGACTTAGTTAAGGTCATTCTAGAAGGCGAAGACGTGTCAGGGGAGCTTCGTAAAGAAGAAACGGGTATGGCAGCATCTAAAGTTGCGGCTTTGCCACGTGTTCGTGAAGCATTACTACGTCGTCAGCGTGCATTTGAGACCGCTCCGGGTCTGGTTGCTGATGGTCGTGATATGGGCACAATTGTATTCCCGAGTGCGCAAGCAAAAATCTTCCTTGATGCGAGTGCTGAAGAGCGTGCAAATCGACGCCTTAAACAGTTGCAAGAGAAAGGGTTAGATGTTAGATTTGCTGACCTTTTAAGCGAGATCCAAGAGCGTGACGACCGAGATCGTAACCGCCCAGTGGCGCCATTACGCCCTGCTGAGGATGCGCTTGTGCTAGATTCTACGTCGATGACTATCGACGAAGTAGTAGAAAAGGCACTACAATATATCGAATCGAAGCTAGCTGAGTAATAATACTCGACTAGGCTAAGAGCGTTGGTCGCAAGGATGATGACTGGCGAATTTAATAACCCCATGCGGTAGGATACCCGTGGAAGTTTAATTTATTGAAGATTAATTAAATGACTGAATCTTTTGCTCAACTCTTTGAAGAGTTTCTAAACGAAACAGAATTCCAACAAGGCAGCATCGTTAAAGGTACTGTAGTAGCTATCGAGAACGGTTTCGTTCTTGTTGACGCTGGTCTTAAGTCTGAATCTGCTATCCCTGCTGAACAGTTCAAGAACGCTGCTGGCGAACTTGAAGTTGAAGTTGGCGCTGAAGTAGACGTAGCTCTAGACGCTGTTGAAGATGGTTTCGGTGAAACTCAACTTTCTCGTGAGAAAGCTAAGCGTCACGAAGCTTGGATTGTACTTGAGAAAGCTTACGAAGAAGCTGAAACTGTTGTTGGTATCATCAACGGTAAAGTTAAAGGCGGTTTCACTGTTGAACTAAACGGTATCCGTGCCTTCCTTCCTGGCTCTCTAGTAGACGTACGTCCAATCCGCGACACTGCTCACCTAGAAAACAAAGAGCTAGAGTTCAAAGTTATCAAACTTGACCAAAAACGTAACAACGTAGTTGTTTCACGTCGTGCAGTTATCGAATCAGAGAACAGCGTTGAGCGTGACGAGCTTCTAGAAACTCTACAAGAAGGTTCTGAAGTTAAAGGTATCGTTAAGAACCTTACTGACTACGGTGCGTTCGTTGACCTAGGTGGCGTTGACGGTCTTCTACATATCACTGATATGGCTTGGAAGCGCGTTAAGCACCCATCTGAAATCGTTAACGTTGGTGACGAGATCCAAGTTAAAGTTCTTAAGTTCGACCGTGAGCGTACTCGCGTATCACTAGGTCTTAAGCAACTAGGCGAAGATCCATGGGTAGCAATCGCTAAGCGTTACCCAGAAGGTCACAAACTAACTGGTCGCGTAACTAACCTAACTGACTACGGCTGCTTCGTTGAAATCGAAGAAGGCGTTGAAGGTCTAGTTCACGTTTCAGAAATGGATTGGACTAACAAGAACATCCACCCTTCTAAAGTTGTTAATGTTGGCGACGAAGTTGAGGTTATGGTTCTTGAAATCGACGAAGAACGTCGTCGTATCTCTCTAGGTCTGAAACAGTGTAAAGCTAACCCATGGCAGTCATTCGCTGAAGCACAAGCTAAAGGCGACAAAGTTACTGGTAAGATCAAGTCTATCACTGACTTCGGTATCTTCATCGGTCTAGAAGGCGGCATCGACGGTCTAGTTCACCTATCTGACATTTCTTGGAATGTTGCTGGCGAAGAAGCTGTACGTGAGTACAAGAAAGGCGACGAGATCTCTGCAGTTGTTCTAGCAGTAGACGCTGAGCGTGAGCGCATCTCTCTAGGCATCAAGCAAATGGAAAATGACCCATTCAATGCTTACGTTGCTGACAACAAGAAAGGTGTTCTAGTTAACGCTACTGTAACTGCTGTTGACGCTAAAGGCGCTACTGTTGAAATCGCAGAAGGCGTTGAAGGTTACATCCGTGCTTCTGAAGTATCACGCGATCGCGTAGAAGATGCTTCTCTAATCCTAAGCGCTGGTGATGTTGTTGAAGCGAAGTTCACAGGTGTAGACCGTAAGAACCGCGTAATCAACCTATCTATCAAAGCTAAAGACGAAGCTGACGAGCAAGAAGCAATGGCATCTATCAACAAGCAAGATGACAATGCATTCGGTAACGCAATGGCTGACGCTTTCAAAGCTGCTAAAGGCGAATAATATACTCGCTTAAGCAAAAAAGGAGCCGCAAGGCTCCTTTTTTATATTTGGTCATATTTAAGTAGTAATACTAATGACAGTAAACTATCTTAATAAAAGGCATTTCTTCATTGCGCATTTTGCATAAAATTTGTCTAGAATTGTCAGCAAGTGTTTGTTGGAATTAGTATTACTTACTATAATAAGTGATAAAGATACTCAAAGAGGGCAACTATGACTAAGTCTGAACTGATTGAAAGACTCTGCGCTGAGCAAACACACTTATCAGCGAAAGAGGTAGAGGATGCTGTAAAAGATATTTTAGAGCACATGGCCTCTACACTAGAGAGCGGTGACCGTATCGAGATCCGTGGCTTTGGTAGTTTTTCTCTTCATTACCGCGAGCCTCGCGTAGGTCGTAACCCTAAAACGGGCGATAAAGTGGAATTGGAAGGTAAATACGTTCCACATTTCAAACCTGGTAAAGAACTTCGTGAGCGTGTAAATATTGGTTAATGCACTCTTATTAGTTTGAAAAAAGCGGCATACGTTTGTGTATGCCGCTTTTTTGTAATGTATCCAAGTTAGTCATACATCCAAGATCGTTTACTAATCTAATTGTGGATTCAGCTGTTTTCTTTGCTGCTTTCTATACCCAAATAACTTTAACTTCTAAGCATGTCTACAAACTAAGCATCTTGAGGTTACTTGGGTATAGATTATTGCTAATATACGTAGTCTGAAGAAGCATTTTCCTGCATAATCTTACCGACTTACTCCTAGAAGGGTGATGTAACATGAAAATTATAAAAATCGTTGCTGTTTTAGCTCTCTTTTTAATTGCATTGGCGTTAGGTTCCCAAAACCAAGAGCTCGTGACTTTTAACTATCTTCTAGCAAAAGGAGAGTTCCACTTATCTACGCTATTAGGTGTAGTATTTGTGGTTGGCTTTGCTTTAGCGTGGGTTATATTTGGTAGCATCCAACTGAAAACTCAGCTACAGGTCCGTCGTTTAAAGAAAAAACTGAAAAAGTACGAACCAACTGAATCAAACAACGCTGCTGATAAGCCAGCCATTGAAAAACAGGCATAAGGATAAGGCTTAACTTTAATGCTTGAACTACTCTTCTTGTTGTTGCCTATAGCTGCTGCGTATGGCTGGTATATGGGGCATCGCAGCGCTCAGCAAGACAAGCAGAAGCAATCTCATCAAATCTCTCGTCAGTATATGACGGGTCTTAATCTGCTGCTCTCTGACCAATCAGATAAGGCTGTCGATCACTTTATTGAATTGCTCCAAGTTGATAACGAGACCATCGATACTCACCTTGCGTTGGGTAACCTGTTCCGGTCTCGTGGTGAAGTCGACCGCGCAATCAGAATTCACCAAAATCTTATTTCTCGTTCAGGCTTAACACTGGACCAAAAGAACCTCGCCCTTCAACAGTTAGCGAAAGACTACATGGTCTCTGGTTTTCTTGATCGTGCAGAGAAAATCTTCGAACAGTTAGTCGAAGAGCCAGATTACAAAGAGGCGGCTCTTCAACAATTAGTGACCATTTATCAGCAAACACGAGAATGGGAAAAGGCGATTTATTACGCGAACCAATTGGCTAAGCTAGGTAATAAACGCTCAAGGATGCGTGCAAATATTGCCCATTTTTGGTGTGAAATAGCCATGCTCGACCAAGCTGATGGGAATACTAATAAGGCAATACAGCATTTTAAAAAAGCGTTAGCGGAAGACCCGAAGTGTGTTCGAGCAAGTATTGCTTTGGGACGAATTTACCTAGAGTCTGAAGACTATAAGTACACCATCAAATATCTGACGGGGGTACTTGAGCAAGATAAAGACTTTATCAGTGATGTCTTGCCAACTATTGCAGAATGCTATCATCATCTGGGTCAGGAAGATGAACTTGTCGAGTTTCTGAGAGCTTGTATTGATAAGAAAGCAGGCGTATCAGCCGAGTTGATGTTGGCTCAATTAGTTGCTCATCACGAGAACGTTGGGGCTGCTCAAGAGTTACTGACGAAACAATTGCTGAAAAACCCAACCATGAAGGGCTTCTACCGTTTAATTGACTACCACATTGCAGAAGCAGAAGATGGTCGAGCGAAAGACAGCCTATCAACACTACAAGCGATGGTGGGTGAACAGTTAAAAGTGAAACCGCATTACCGATGCCGGAAGTGTGGATTTTCTACCCATTCCCTTTATTGGCATTGTCCGTCCTGTAAAGGATGGGGGACGATCAAGCCAATCCGCGGATTGGATGGTGAATAATTCTTAATGCAGCTGGCAGAGTTTCTGTCCGCTGCATTTTTTTAACTTTTTATTTAATAAGAACCAAAACAGTTAGGAGATGAAATGATCGACCAAAAAGTTATTGTCGCACTGGATTATGATAACCAAGCAGATGCACTTGCGTTTGTAGATAGAATTGATCCTGCGTCATGCCGACTAAAAGTTGGCAAGGAGATGTTTACGCTATTTGGTCCTGATTTTGTACGTGAACTCCATAAACGTGGTTTCTCGGTATTCCTAGATTTAAAATTTCACGATATTCCAAACACCTGTTCGAAAGCAGTTCGCGCTGCGGCTGAAATGGGTGTATGGATGGTGAACGTACACGCGAGCGGTGGTGAGCGTATGATGACGGCATCACGTGAAATTCTTGAGCCATATGGTAAAGATCGTCCACTTCTTATCGGTGTAACGGTACTAACCAGTATGGAACAAAGTGATTTAGCTGGTATTGGTTTGAATGTTGCGCCTCAGGAGCAAGTGATTCGTCTAGCAACCTTGACCAAAAACGCGGGCTTAGATGGTGTCGTATGTTCAGCGCAAGAGTCCTCACTACTGAAGAGCGAACTAGGCCAAGAATTTAAATTAGTGACCCCTGGTATTCGACCTGCTGGTTCAGAACAAGGTGACCAACGCCGTATCATGACGCCAGTAGACGCTATCCAATCAGGTTCAGATTATCTTGTGATTGGTCGCCCTATCACTCAAGCGTCAAATCCTGCAGAAGTGCTGAAGTCGATCAATGAGAGCTTATCTAAAATGTAAGCACTGTCTCGATTGTATGGAGAAAAGTGAGGCTAAGATGCCTCACTTTTTATATCGAATGAAAATACTGATCGCGGTAAACAACCATTCCTTTTAACCAGCTATGTCTGATCATTTACTCGCTGTAACTGGTATATCGGGGCCAATTGAGATAAAGGTTCTGCGGTTTATTCTGAGTAAAGTAGGGCTTGGTACTATGCTGATCACACTTTTGTAACATAACTCACTGTGATGCCTCGAAAATGCAATCATGTGTTATTGATGGCTTGCGTTACAAATATCTAAAGAATACTATGGCGAAGATGCATTCACTGCGTTGTAAGGTCTAGGATGACCTAGTGAAACTCTTTGAAATTAATATAGAAGCTGGCAGGACGTCACTTCATATTACGTTCCTATTATTTCCTATCTGCGTATTTTAAATCGCAGCTTTCTGTGAGCTTTCACACGCTGTCTTCCTTGTTACGACCTTAGTGCGCAAACACAACAAGGAAGAAACATGACTAAAAAACTGCCATTTTCAGTACTAGCAACACTGACCGCTGCCAGTTTTCAACTGAGTGCGGCAGAATTGCCAGCTGATATCGAATGGATTTCAAACAACAACGAACCTCTATTTGCCTCTGAAGAAGCGGTACGAGGTGGCACCTATCGCACTTACATTCAGAGCTTTCCGCAAACATTACGAAGTGTTGGTCCAGATGCGAACTCAGGTTTGCGCCAATACTTAATGGATGGTTCACCAAAACTGGCTCAGCGTCATCCAAATACTGGCAAATGGATCCCTCAACTTGCTAAGTCATGGGCATTTGGAGAGGACAACAAAACCGTATTCTTTAAACTCGACGAAACGGCCGAGTGGTCAGATGGTGAAAAAATTACAGCAGATGATTACGTCTTTATGATGAAGTACTACACGTCAAAAGACATTATCGACCCGTGGTATAACGACTTCTTCACAAACAGTATTGTGAGTGTTGAAAAAATTGATGACTACACGATCAAAGTCAATCTTGCTGTAGCTCAAAGTCATGACTCACTTATGGTTATGATTAACATGCCAAGTAATGGTTTTCAGCCTCGTCCTGAACACTTCTTTGAAGGAGAAAAGGACGCAAATAACGATGGCATGCCTGATAACTTCGTCAGAAAGTTTAACTTTAAATCTGAGCCAACCGCAGCGCCTTACTACATTGATCAAGTGAAGAAAGGTAAGAGCGTGACATTCAAACATGTCGGTGAAGATTGGTGGGGATACAACAACCGCTACTATAAAAACCGTTATAACGTTGAAAAGGTTCGCATTAAGGTGATTCGCGATCCTGATATTGCCATGAAGCACTTTGAGAAAGGCAACTTAGACTACTTTGAGATGGTGCTACCAAGCTTTTGGCATGACAAAACCAATAGTGATGTGTACAAAAAAGGCTATATCCAAAAGTACTGGGGCTTTAACGAAGCACCGCAAGGAGCAGGTGGTCTTTGGATGAACACAGCGATGCCGATGTTGGATAACCTAGAAGTGCGTAAAGGTGTTATGGCAGCCACTGACTATGACGGCATGATTGAAAACATCATGCGTGGAGATTATTCACGTAAACCGCATGGACTCGGCTTTGGTCATGGCGAATACGATGATCCTAACAATACACCGCCAAAGTTTGATGCTGATGCGGCGGTTAAACACTTCGAAAAAGCGGGCTTTGACAAAGTGGGCGCAGATGGTATTCGTGTTAACGACAAGGGCCAACGCTTGAGCTTTGCTATCACCTACGGATACAACTCTTGGACACCGCGTATTGCATACCTGAAAGAGCAAGCGAAACTTGCTGGTCTTGAGTTCACGTTAAACTTGGTGGATGGCTCATCTGCGTTTAAATACATTCTTGAGAAAAAGCATCAGCTAGCGTTTTTGAATATGGGCTCTGGTGAGATCCCTGCGTATTGGGAATACCTACACTCGGATAATGCAAATCGACCACAAACGAATGCTCACACCAACTACAGCAGCCCTGAGCTAGACAAGTTAATTGAAGCGTATGACTCTGAGTTTGATCAGGAGAAGCGTTACGACTTGTCGCATCAAATCCAAAACTATGTCAGCAAAGCGAACATCATCGTTCCTGGCTACATGGTGCCTTATTCTCGAGTTGCTCATTGGCGCTGGGTTAAAATTCCTAAAAACGGCATGACAAAAGCGACAGAATGGGTGCTTCATCCAATGGATATCGGTAATTTCTGGATTGATAACCAAGTAAAAGAAGAGACAGAAGAAGCGATGGACGAGGGTAAAACCTTCCCAGAATTAACGGTAATTGATGATCGTTACAAATTGTAAATCAGTAGTTTAGATAGAAAATGATAGCCCCGGTAATGAATTTTATCGGGGCTTTCTTTTTTACTTAATAAGGTAAGACGCTTCTAAAAGGTAGGTTTTTGCATCACCAAGCAAAGAGAACGCTTTATCGATGGTTTTAAATCGATCATCAAGCGAGTTGCTTGATATCAGCTGGCTGAATGTTTGCAACGAGAAAGCTTCGTTTGCTTTGAAGAACTGATGTACGTTTTCAAGCTGCACTTTATGAATATGCTCCACCTTATTTAGGGCGGTGGTTAAATCGGAAATGTTAATCGACATTGCTACTCGGGAACCTTATCAACAAGACCTATATGAGGTCATAGAGTGGGGTTTTATATTTTGTGACAGAGAGTAGCACCGAAGAGCAATTTATAGTCTGATGAAGATCAATTTGCCTTATTTAAGCATCTGTAACGTGGCACTAGACGTGTACCTAGAGTTGGTACAAGTTACAACGCTTGAATATAGGCTAGGGTTCAACCTAATCAAAAGTAAAAGCCAAGTCCGACTAAAAGCCCTTGAGAAGCCGTATCATATTCAAATACCTCTTCATTTTTGTAATCGACCCAGGTCGACTTGTAAGCTAAGTTGAGATCAGACCATTCATTAAAGCTATAACGAACACCAGTTTGAATGGCATAAGTGAAGTGAGTATCGTTGCCAAGTCCGGCGTCGATGCTGGCATGAAATCGCCAGTTTTCGCTCAATTCATCAATGAGTCGCAAGCCAACTAAAAAATCGACCCAATCTTCTTGTAATGACAGTCTATCTTCTAGTACCCGGTTGTCATTACGATACAGCTTGCCGGTGATGTCATTGTCCCACCAACGTAATCCAAACATATAATCCAGTTTACCGAATGAATATTGTTCGCGTTGGAATGCCTTTGCTTCTAGAACACCTTGCCGTATTTCGATGTCCGCACGATAACGAGCGTTAGGCAGAGCGCCCTTGATATTATTAACATCACCACTTAAGTTCATGAAACTATAATCTATGTAGTAGCCCCACTTACTTTGGTAAATACTCTCGAATCGCAACATCGCCCCAATATCGAGGTGGTCTACGATGAACTTAGGATCGACATCCACCTCTGATGAAAAGCGACCAATACTGGTATCCCCGTGGATATTCAGTCCTAGCATGTACACTTCTATGCTATTTCGCCAACGAGATTCTTGTGTCTCGGCTGAGAGCGCTACTGATGTAGGTAATACAAGAATGAGTGAGGAGAGTGATAGCAGGTTACATGGTTTCATCCAATTTCCTTTTCGGCTTTTCGTCAGCTTTCAGCTTAGTAGAAGTCGCTACACTCTGCATAAAAAAGGGAAGCAACTTGCTTCCCTGTAATTAACATTGACTTAGAGTTGTTTGGCAATGTCTGAGGTTAGGCTTTCTAAGCCTATGGATAAAGCGTTGACGAGCGCTTCATAGCCCTCATCTTGAAGCGGCTGTGAGATTTGTATTGGCGCGCTGTTTTCTACCTTACCTTCGGCATTAATGAGTAACCATTCCCCCTCAATTTCGATATTACCTTTGTAGCTGCCATTAAATTTATTTAACGTAAGCTGGAGTTTGGCTTCACCGCTTTGATCCAACAGATTATTCATTTCAGCCGGCCAGTAATGACTTTGCTTGTGACGCAGCTCCGCGACGACTCTCTGAGTGATTTGCTCAGAAATACTGTGCGCCCATTGATTGTGTTTCGCCTGAATAACTTGGGTCTCAGAGGTTCGATAAACAATGCCATTATCATTCAAATAACTCGCCAATGTCACTGGACGAACAACTAAAGTTGGGCGCTGAGCGATATCAGAAGAGCTCAGAGTCACTGGTTCCGCCTTAGGTAGAAGGTACATAGCTCCTTTAGTTTGCGGAGCGCTACTGCAACCCGTTAGACCGACAAATAGCGCGATAGACAGAAAGAATACTCGTTTCATTAGTTTTTGCCTTTAACTGGTATTGGGTCACTGGTTTCATCTTCTCCAAACACGAGAGAGTTTGGCTTTTCGTTTAGCTGTTTAAGTACGGGTTTAAACTCTGTCATCACGCTTTCTAATTCTTTTAGCGTGGCTTCCATTTCGCTGTACATGGTTGAGTTGGGCCCATAACCATCGAGTGTTTTTTGTAATTGCTGTAAGCTTTGGCGAATATCTGTTGGGATCTCTTGCGTCTCTTTTTGATTCAAAAGTTTATCAATACTGTCCGCCACGCGTTCTGCTGAAGCTAACGTTTTTTCGGACGTTTTTAACGTTGAATTGAGAGAGTCTAGTGTTTCTTCCATTGGTAAGTTATTAATCTTATTTAGGAAGTCGTTCACTTGGCGCTGAACCTGCGCAAAACCACCACGCATAGTTGGGAAAACATCTAAATCAGCAAACTTACTCGGTACGTAAGGCTCGTCGTTTGGATAGAAGTCGGCGTCAACATACAGTGCGCCTGTTAATAAGTTACCTGTTTTTAAAGTACCACGTAGGCCTTTAGCAAACTCACTCTTCAATTTATCTTTTAACATTGGTAAAGATTGGGATTGGAAATCGCCATAAACACGGCCGAGCTCGATACGTACCAATACAGGGATTTTTTTCGCAGAAAAGTTCTCTTCTGGGGTTGGAAGTCGCATTGGTACACGCATCACAGTACCAATTCTCAAGCCTCGATATTCGACAGGTGCCTTACGTTTAAGTCCTCGTACCGATTCATCAAAAAGCATAACGAATTCAATATAATCATCGTACATGCCTTCTCGAAGTTGTTTAATATCATCGTACAAGCGGAAGTTGACCATATTTTCAGTGAGCTGTTCACCGGATTCAAGACCTGGAACGGTATCGAAGGTAACACCACCCGTTAGCATGCTCTCTAATGAGCCAAACTTGACTTCGAACCCTTCAGCATTGAGCTGTAAATCTACGCCAGAATTCAGCCAGAACTTGGTACGAGTGCGCACTAAGCTGTCATAAGGCTTGAAAATAAAGAGTTGGTATAACGCTTTGCGAGTGTCAACATCAAAGCTAGTTTTCTCTACACGACCAACCGTAAAGCCTTTATAAATGACGGGGTCACCAACGCCTAGCTTACCAGCCTCGCGGTGTGTTAACACAAGGCGTAACCCCTCTGCATCAGGAGAGGCCACTGGGGGAACATCTAAGACCGTAAAGCGCTCTTTCTCTATTTTAGATTTACCCGGCTGAAGTTGGATATAAGCGCCAGAGAGCAAGGTCTCTAAACCTGAAACGCCATCACGGCCAATACGAGGCTTCACCACCCAAAACATGGTGTCATCTCGCAGCATGCGTTCTGCATCCTTGTTCATTTGTGCCTTAGCGATGATGTGATCGTAATTTTCACTGAGAGTGACTTCAGTAATCAGTCCGACTTTTACATTCAATGCTCGGATTTCGGTTTTGCCAACCTCAATCCCATCTGCGGTTGGCAGTTGGAGAGTAATTTGTGGGCCTGTACTGTTGATATATTGGAACAGCATCCACGCTCCCATGGCTAGCGCAAGGATCGGGACAATCCATATCGCAGAAATCTGCTTTTGCGGTTTTATTTGAGCGGTTACGTTGTTCTCATCACTCATATTTGGCTTTCTCGTTTAAGTTGTCAGAAATCGGCTCCTGCACTTCGTTTTGTGGCAATTGCCACAACAAACGTGAGTCAAATATCATTGCAGAAAGCATAGTAAAAATGACCACTGCCGCGAAAGAGAGCGCAGCAGGACCTGGATAAATCGCCATTAAGTTTTGCAGCTGAACCAGTGCAACTAAGATCGCGACGACGAAGATATCGATCATGGACCAACGACCAATAAACTCAGTTATGCGGTAGATCTTTAAGCGTGAAATACTCTCTTCGTGCGGAAGATATCGCGCTTTTTGCGCATTGTAATACAGCCACGCGAGTGCCAGCATTTTCGCCATTGGAATAAATACGCTAGCAAAGAAAATTACCATCGCAATAGGGTAAGAACCTAAATGCCAAAGCAATATTACCCCCTCCATGATAGTTGAACCTTCTGCATGTCCAAGGCTTACGGTGTACATCATAGGGTAGAGGTTCGCAGGGATATAGAAAATGACTGAAGCAAACAAAAGCGCCCAAGCTTTTTGTAAATTGTCTGCGGGGTTGTATTTGTGAATAGGGCTTTTACAACGAATGCAGTGTTGGTGTTTTTTAGCTTCAATAGGGTTGAGCTGGTGACACGTATGACAACCAATATGGTTGTGGTTATGGTGCGTATCACCCTCTTTTACATCAGATAGCTCGATAGCTGGAATAAAGTGCCCCCAGAGCCAGCTTTTGTCGACCATTGATATGCATTTGACTACCAGAACGGTATATACACAAAACGCCCAGAATGAAGTGCCCATTCCTATGTCTGCGAGGGAAGCGATTTTAATTAAGCTGACCAACACGCCAATCAAAAAGACATCCACCATTAACCAGGGTTCGACTCGAAACAGAAGACGGCATAAAACTTTTGCCATTCGTTGCTGCTTTCTAGAGGGGGTATGTTTACGTGCTTTTAATGCTTCAAGGTGAAGAAAGAGAATGAGACCAACATAGATTGCAGGCAAAACGATAACTGTTGCGAGTAGCAGCACACCCAAAAGCACATTTTGAAACTCAGCCAGCATTTTGGCAGCGTGCAACAAGGTGATTTCTTGCGACAACCCTTGCACGCTGAACGACATAAAAGGGAAAGAAATGCTTAGCACTAACATGATCAAACATGCCGATGATATGGCGATCACGCTTTGGTAAGGCTTGGCATTCACTTTAGTCAGCGAATGCGAACATCGAGGACATTGTGCTTTTTGCCCCTGTTCGATATCGGGAATGCGAACAACAAGGCCGCACTCTTCGCATGAAATTAACTGACGGGAATTAGGTTGAATACTCATCGGGTAGGTTTTAGATTCATTTGCTTTAAGAATACTCTTTTTTCACTGGGCACGCTTGTTTTGATTCAGGAGTTTACGAGTTTCTTACTTTTGGCATTAGAGCATATGGGAGATCTAAGACATAAACGAAGTCGCGTTTGGTACAAGATTTTACGGCGAAGATGAGTATGTTGGAAGCCGAAAGTAATATGATGTTGCTTGGTTTATTGGAGGGGGTAACTACTTGTTTTTAAGGGTAAGTAACCCTGCCCAGATAATCTGAGCAGGGAAAAAGAGCATTTTATTTAAGGTGCTTAGTTGTACTTTACTTGACCGTTCCGCTCTTAAAGGCATTGGAGCCGACTTGCGTACCGTTGAGCGTTTTGCCGTAATAGCTTTGGTGCTGGTGATATTTCTCCGCGTTTGCGGTGACATTGCCTTTGAATCGAGGATCTTGTGGACGCTCATGGCTGTTGACGTATGCTGCGACATCCCAAGCTTCTTGCTCTGTCAGCTGCACACTTTTCCCAAGCGGCATGTTTTCGTAAATAAAATAGGCTGCAGTGTTAATCCGGTGCATGCCTGCGCCCCAGTTATACGCATATTCGCCCCAAAGTGGTGGAATGTATGAATGGTCGTTGGTGTCTTTGATGCCAGAACCGTCGGCGCGATGGCAAGTTTCACAGTTCTTTTCGTAGACCAATGCGCCTCGCTCTATTGATGGTTCTTGCTCAGGTGCGGCGATTTTTGGGTAGCCACGCCCAGAGAGATTACCCCGCTTTTCAATTGGTAATGCTTGTGCGATGGCTTCGGGCAACGGGAAGTCTTTTGCTTTTCCACCAATTTGCAACGTTTTTGCGTCTAGTTCTGGAATGGGTTCATCCGCCATACCATGTTTGTCAAGCAAGCCGCCCATCGCTAACCAGTAGGCGTAAGCACTAAGGGCAACAATTTCTGTCGAATCGTAAGCGGGCGCTTTACCGTTCATGGAATACTCGAAACAACCTTGGATACGGTCAGCATAGCTGTTTACGCGATCGTTTTTCTTACGATATGCAGGGTATGCCATGTAAGCTGCCCACAGTGGCGCAGCGTTTGCTTTTCGTCCTGCCTCCATATGGCAGTTCACACAGTTTTGTTCGTTGCCAACGTATTTTCCGCGCATTTGTTGTGAGTTAACAAAGAGCGAGTAACCGCGTTTTACTTGCTCACCAAATGCGGTGTTTGGGATTGTGCTGAGATCACGCGATTTTAAGTATTCACCGTGCTTTTCTTTTTCTATCGCAGGTAGCTCTTTCTGGCGGTCCGGTAATGGATCGTTAGCTAGTACGAGCGTAGAAATGAAAGGCAGTGCGAACAAAGAATAGAAACGTTTCATGACTGCTCCTAGTAACGTAATGAGGCAAAGTAGTAAGCAAGATTTTCGATCTCTTTGTCAGTGAGATTTTTTGCGATGGTCCCCATCATATTGAGCGGGTCGCCACTGCGAGTGCCGTTTTTCCATGCCATCAATTGCGTTTTTAAGTAATCAGCATGTTGGCTTGCGAGGCGAGGGAACTTGTCGACGCCCATACCGCTGGCTCCATGACAAGTTGCGCAAGCTGGAATGTTTCTATCCCAATCGCCTTGGAAAATTAACTTACGATACGGGTTACGAATATCAGCTTGGTCGCCGCGTTGTTCTGGATTCGTGAACCCATAGCTCGGGAGGTTAGCAAAGTACTCCATAACTTCCTTACGGTCTGCGGGATCGCTGAGTTCCTTCGCCATGCCTTGCATGACCACATTTTGGCGTTCGCCACTAAGGAATAGTTCGATTTGAGTGTTGAGATAATTCGCGTTTAAACCAGCGATCATCGGCGCGATATTTGGCTGTCCCATGCCATCTTGGCCGTGACAACCGCTACATACGCTGGCTTTTTCCGGAATAGACGAGGCGCTTGCGCCCATAGTGGTTGCTAACAAACAGGCCACCACCACTGGAAGAATTTTTGACATGCTGACTCACTTTAATTTTTATTAATATGTCTAAGTGCTACTTGGTAGTCACTTGGACGATATTGTCGGCCTTGTCAATAATGAAAGGTATTGTGGATTTCCACATATTTAATAAGTGTAAATGGCCGTATTTGTTTTTATTGGTTGTTCTATAAGCGATAAAAACAAAGTGGTGAAGAGCTGCACAAATCGGCAGCTCTAAGTGGTAGAGACGTCTTAACGTGCGGCGTTACGCTTTGCGGATTTTGGCCGGCAGGGACTGACGTGCCGCCGCGCCCACTACCCAATCCAACAATACACCTTTACCTTCTCGGGTAGGATCAATTAAGCCAATGTCGTTAATGTTGACGCCATCTTGGCTGCGCGTTTTTACGGGTTGTTGTTTATCGCCGATCCAGTGCGAGCGTTGTCCTAGCTCGGTATGACCAAACCCATGTTCAAATCCGAGTGTGCTAGGGCGAATCCCGCTGACTATCATCGCAAGTGCTTTGGTGCTTGCAGATGGCGTCTCGATAACAAACTCATCACCCGTTTTAATGCCTGCGCGCTCGGCATCGATTGGATGGATGTACACTGGGTTTACGCCTTTAATCGAGTTCAACCTTGGCGATAGATTGGATACCGCACTGTGAATGTTGGATTTAAAGTTCGTCAGGCTGAAAGGCCATTCTGAGCTTGGGAACTGGTCTTCCATTGGTGTGCCATCGGCCAGTTTTTGTGGATGCCATGTTGGGCAACCCGTGTAGAAATCACCGGTCATGGTGTTTCTTGCGCTGCCGACACGTTCATTCCATATCGCGACAGGTCGTGTCCATTTGTGCTTCATTTGCTCACCTTGATACGCTTCGGTTGCATTTTCAAAACGTCCACCGCGAGCAAAAATAAACGCCACACGTTTCATCTCATCCGCTGTCAGCGTCTTCTGCATGGCTGGCATTAAACGCTCTAGGCCGGACCACGCAATGTCTTCTGCCGAAACTTCAGGCACCCCGCCTTTCACATAAGCCAAGTTTGCCGCGGAACGTAAGTAGAAATCTTCAGCGCTGTGGAGAGCGTGCCAATTCCCTTGCGCATCTTGAATCGCGTTGTCACCAAAGCCGCCTAGTTGCATTTTCTTGGCGACATCAATCAAAAAGTTTTCTAAGCAAATTGAACGACCATCGGCGGTTTTCTCTGTTCGCGCTTCCACAATCGGCCAGCGAGCGGTGATGGTTTTCACCGGAACGTCGTGCCAAGGCGTTGCCATACCCCAGCTTTCGTAGGTGACCGTGTCCGGCACAATATAATCCGACAATGCGGTGGTTTCGTTAATGAACGCATCAACAGACACAATCAAACCGAGCTGCTTTGGATCTTTAAGCTTGTCTTCCAGCAGCGCTTTCAAGCCGGGTACACCATACATTGGGTTCGCCATGTGATTGATCCACGCTTTAACGCGGTATGGATACCCATCAATAGCCGCAGATAGGTGCTCTGTCAGCAGTGGCGCGGCAAACGGATACCAAGGGGCGCGAGTTGGGTAAGGTGATTCACCTGCCTCAACGCGACGTTTGTATTCGCTGGTTTTGTGGTAGGGGAATTTACTGCGCGACAAAAAGACGCCTTTCGGGCCGACTTTGCCAGCAAATTTGGTGAAGTCGTAACGAGGACCCGCAGCGGAAGTTGGGTAGCCACCCGCTTTGGTCATCGCGCCGCCTTTCATATTTATGTTACCAATCAACGCATTGAGCATCATGATGGTAAACGAGTTATAGAACCCATTGGTGTGCATGTTGCCACCGTGGGTATCGACCACCGCTTTTGTTCCGTGACTGGTGAAGCGCTTTGCTAGTTCAACAACTTGTTCGACAGGGATTTCACATTGTTGGCTGTAGAACTCAAGACTGTATTTGAACGCCTCTTCTTTGAGTCTTTGTAGAGACGATTTTACGCGCACTTCGCCCGATGCAAGCGAAACCGTTTTATCGACAAACAGTGCTGCTTCCTCAGCTTGGGTATGAACACCAAATTCGCCGCTTTGCTCATCCACGATGACGTACGGGTCGGAGTCAGACAACGCTTCGCCCTCGAATGGCAGATTCAAGTCGGACGCGCGTAAAAACGTGCCGTTTCTCGGGTGCTGATTATCGCTTATCACGAGATGCGTAGCATTACACCAGTGCGCGGTGCCGGCTCGTTTCATCGCGTTTGCCCCCGGCTGCGCCAAGAAGGTTTTGTTGTAGCGTTGGTTTTCGATGATCCACTGGATCATGCCAAGCACGAGGGCAGAGTCGGTGCCTGGTTTGATTGGTACCCAGCGGTTGTTGTCACCGGCAGCCAAGCTCGATGAACCAGCAGGCAAACTTGGTGTGATGATGGTGTATTCCAAGCTACCTTCTGTTCGCGCATTGGCGAGTTGGCGCGCCTGACGCTTAAAAGGGTTACCCGCTTGCGCAGGCGACATACCGATGAAGATGATGTATTCCGCATTATCAAAATCTGGCTTTAAGTGTGCGTTCTTATCTAAGTCGTTCATAAATGCGCCGCTGCCAGCACGAAATGCGTAGCCGCAGTAAGAGCCGTGATGCCCAAAGTTACGTGTACCATAGCTGTTGAACGCGAAGCGTTTGAATATGTCGTCTCGGCCTTCGTTACCGGCGTTGGTCATTAACAATTGGTTGGCTTTCGGTCCATATTCTGGGTTTTCAGGATCTACGGGCGTTGTTAAATCGCGAATGTTGCGTAAGCCATCAACATGGCCTTCACCAAATAAATCACCACCTTCTACGATTTCTTCTATCAATTGCTCGTAGCTGATCGGAATCCATTTTCCTTCGCCGCGTTTTCCAACTCGTTTCAGTGGCTGAGTAATGCGGTACGGGCTGTTGCGAATTTCTAGCATCCCATTGCCACGTGCGCATGCTGTTGAGCGCCCGTCAAGGCCCGCTTCTCCTGCCAAAGTTAAATAAGCATCTTTGACTGGCGTTTCGAACGGAATGTGTTGCTGATGAGAGAGTGGGTGATATGGGTTGCCAGTAATACGCAAAATCTCGTCGTTGCGGTTATCAATGCGTACACGCAATCCGCACAGTGACCAACAACCAAAGCACATCGATGGCGCAACGCGCTGATTTGGATTAGGGATTAGGTTGCCTTTGCTGTTGACCGTGTACTCTGGTTCAAGCGAGTTACCGTGGTGAATATCACGCGTTTTTTCTCCCGCAGTGCCTTCGAGCGCACCCTCGACCATGTGTTTGGTTGTGGTGGCGTAACCCGCCGCGAATGCGCCAAGCCCACCCACTGCAATGCCTGATTTCAAAAACTGACGGCGTTTGTTATCCATGATGAAATCCTCTTTGATTAGCGTTCAGTTAAGGTGAGTGATGAGGCTTTTGCTTCGATATTTTGTTTTGGTTGAACCAGCTCTGAACCGAGCAGTGCCAGTGCAAGCCATAATCCGAGCATGCCGATAATGCCTATCCAGCCATTTCCATCCATAGTGAGCTGGTATGGATACAGCCCTGCATCGAACTTGGCGATGGTTTGCACTTCCATGATGGTAAACCAGCGAATCAGCCATGCACTTGCCAACGTGATCAACGACAGGCACAACGAGCCCATGACACGATGTATGCGAGACGTTGTTGATGATTTGGCGTCTCTCATTGTCATAAACGCGAAGATGATGCTGCCTAAAATAACCAAAGTGAGCAGAGCGATGTTTTGTATCCATTGCTCTCTGGAGTAGAGTGAAAATGCGGAATTGTTGGATGCCCAAACTGGCAGCAGTATTAGCGTCAATACACCGCTGATGACGACCGATTTTTTTAGTAAATGGGTATCGCCAGATGTCAGTATCTTCGACTGACTAGGCAGCAAAAGCCAAATCAGCAGAGCGAAGCCGACCGCGCCCATAAAAGCAGTAACAAACCAAAGAATCGGTGACGCTGGTTGGTGCCATAACGAGTGCGATTTAACGACCGCAATTTCAGCGCCTGTGTAGACTGCAATGGTGAGGCCTGATAGCACCGTGATGGCGGACACCATAAGCATGGCTCTACGAGAGAGCGCCCAGTCACCCAGTGACAGCTTTGAAATTAGAGGCAGTACTTTCCCTGGCTGATTACGTAAGTTGATCAGATCCTGGCGGAGATACAGCCATGCGGTCACTACCGCTAAGCCTGAGAAAACAGGCAAGAAAAGCGACCCTAAAGACATCCATGACCACGGCGTGATGTGCGCGTAAAAATGCCAAGCTCGTCCCGGCTGGTGAAGGTCGCCAGTTAACGCCAACGGGCCTACGATAGCGCCGATGGCCATCGTTAGCACCAGCGCGGCGCGTAACCGATGACTGGTGTGTTGCTCAAATAACAGTGCGATTAGGAACAAAATAGCGGCAGCGTAAGCAGAACCGATGTAAAAGAAGTACTGCACCGCCCACGGGAGCCAAGCCATTGCTTGAGGTTGGACTAACACTTCGGTGATGTTCATGCGCGCTCTCCTTGTGGGTCGTAAATAGCTGGCTGCCCGTCGATGTGGCTGGTGAAGAGTTCATCCATGCCGATGTAAAACACATGCGGCTTGGTCTCTTCATTGGGCTTTAGCACTTTGATATCGTCTTGGTGCTTCGCAATTAAGCGGCGAACTTCACTTGATGGATCATTCAAATCACCAATTACACGTGCTCCGCCAACACAGGTTTCCACGCAGGCAGGCAATAGACCTTGTTCTAGACGGTGAGCACAGAAGGTACATTTATCTGCGGTGAGGGTGTCTTCATTGATAAAGCGAGCATCGTAAGGGCAAGCTTGTACACAATACGCACACGCTACGCAGCGACTGTTATCCACCATGACAATGCCATCTTCGCGCTGAAAGGTTGCTTGAACCGGACACACTGCCACGCAAGGTGGGTTGTCGCAGTGGTTACAAAGGCGCGGTAGCATAAAGGCTTTTGCTTCTCGCGTGGCTGTAGAGCCATCATCTAACGTAACTTCGTATTGCTTTACGGTGGTTCGGAATTGACCGATAGGCACTTGGTTCTCGATGCTGCAACCCACAGTGCAAGCCTGGCATCCGACACATTTACGCAAATCTATCACCATGGCATAACGCTTCCCGACTTGTCCTTTTCGGTCAGCGGACTGGTTATTTCGAATAATGTTTCCCGCAGTTGCCGTGCCAATGCCTGCGACTGGAATTAACGCGGCTCCGGCTGTGACCGCGCTGAGAAAGCGACGTTTGGTGGAATCCATAACTCACCTGCTTTTTTGTTGTATTTGAATTGACTGATTCCATTGTGAGAAATGCACTGCGAGGCTTATATTGTGGATTTCCACATACCCAGATCAAACTTGATCTAAAACAAATGTGGTTTAGGGAAGGTAGCTGTTATTCTTGTCGCACTCTCTTGACGGAACGATTCGACTCATCATGAAAAAAGCACTGTGGCTTCAGCTTTGGATTCTTTGCTTAGTTGCCTTTGCATCTTTGGCTCAGGGCGCTGTTTCTGAACAAGAATATCTGCAAGGAATGCAAGAGCAAAAAGCAGAGCAGCCACAGGTCAAGCAAAAAGTCGAAGTGGGCGTGTTAGCGATACGCGGCCATCTTTATGCTGAGCAGAGATGGCAACCGACCATTGATTGGCTCAATCAGCAAATTTCCGATGTGCATTTTGTCCTTCATCCCCTTAACTTGGATGAAATGGGCGAAGCGGTGAAGTTTCAGAAGATAGATTTCATCTTAACCAACCCAGGTCAGGCAGTGCGATTGGGCAGGCAATACGCGCTGTCGTGGATGGCAACGCTAACCAGCAGAGCACCACAAAACTCGAATTACGGCATTGGTTCGGCGCTGGTGGTTCGAGCCAATTCAAGTTATCAAACGGTGCAAGATGTCTCAGGACGTCCCGTTGCGGCGGTATCAGAAAAAGCGTTTGGTGGTTATCTAACGATGCGCTATCAAATAGTCAAAATGGGGCTTAATCCAAACGATTTCTTTTCTGATGTCCGCTATCTTGGTTTTCCTATTGATGCCAACCTGTATCAATTACGTGATGGTAATGTGGAAGCGGCCGTCGTCCCCGCTTGTTTATTGGAACAGATGTTAAGTGAAGGGCTTTTACAACCGGGTAATTACCGAGTTTTAAATCAACAGCCGAACGAGCGCTCGTTATGCGCTGTTTCCACACCGCTTTATCCTAACTGGTCATTTGCCAAAACAGAGCGCGGCTCAGCTCAGATTGCCAAACAGATTGCGCAAGTATTGTTAGCGATGCCACCTGAACACCCTGCGGTTATTGCGGCAGGCGCGTCAGGTTGGACGTCCCCCGTCAGCTTGCTGAGCATCGACAAACTTTATCAGGCGTTGGATCTCCATCCGTTGCAACAACCTTGGTGGAGTGAGGCTCTACGCTGGCTGCGTAGTCATCAAGAATGGGCATGGGCGCTGTTCATGTTTGTGATTGTGTTGAACGCGTACCACTTTTGGCTTGAGTATCGATTTAGCAAGAGTAAGCAAGCGTTGGAGCAGACATCGTTACGATTAAAAGAGAAAAGTGAACAGTTAGAACATTCACAAAGGGTCGCGATTGTCGGAGAAATCGGCACTAGTCTTGCTCATGAACTCAATCAGCCACTGGCAGCCATTCGCAACTATAGTGAAGGCGGTTTACTTCGCTTGGCCAAAAAGCGCCCTCATGAAGATATTGTCCCTGTACTTGAGAAAATACAGGGCCAAGTTGAAAGAGCCGATGCAATTATTCAGCGATTAAGAACGTTGATTCGTAAGCGCAGTGTCGACAAAACGTCGTGCGATCTTCAAGTACTCATTGATGACACGATTGAGTTACTCCATTTTCGAATGCAGAAGCAAAACATTTCTATTGTGGCCAGTACAGAAGGGAACATTCGTCCATTACTTGTCGATGCAGTTGGCGTACAACAGGTTTTAGTTAATGTGATCAGCAACGCGATTGATGCGTGTACTTTGTTCCAAGAGAAATATCACTCATCAGGTTATCAAGGTAAAATTGCCCTGCATTGCGATTACCAAATCAGTCAACTCTCTATTCGAGTGTTAGACAATGGTACAGGGTTGCAGCAAGAGAATCCGACTCAAGCGTTTGTGAGTAGCAAAGAAGAAGGGCTTGGGCTGGGGTTAGCCATTTGTCGCGATGTGATGGAAATGCATGGTGGCGAGTTTGTCATCAGCTCGATAGCACCACATGGTTGTTTGGTTGAGCTTGTGTTTCCATATCAAAACTAATCTGAACTAGGCATAGGAGCACTCAATGAGCAGCGGTGAAAAGCAGCTACCTGTTTTTGTAGTCGATGATGATGAATCGGTGCGTGACTCGCTCGCTTTTATGTTGGAAGAGCATGACTTCAACGTGACGACTTTTGCTGATGGGCAATCTTTTCTCGATAAAGTGAACATTCATCAGGCCGGATGCGTGATCCTTGATAGCCGAATGCCCAACCTTCGTGGCCAGCAAGTGCACCAAATTTTAAATCAAGCCAACAGCCCGCTAGCCGTTATTTATCTGACAGGGCATGGTGATGTTCCGATGGCGGTCGATGCATTGCAAGCTGGGGCGGTCAATTTCTTCCAAAAACCAGTCAAAGGCGATGAACTGGCACGAGCCATTTTGCAGGGACAGGCGCAGTCTGCCACAAACCTCGATATGGCAGCAGCTAAATCGGCTTATGAATCGCTCACACCTAGAGAAAAAGACATTTTACGTTTGATTATTGAAGGAAAGCGCAACATTCGTATTGCTGACGAACTTTGCATAGCAATGCGAACGGTTGAAGTACACCGAGCTAATCTATTGAAGAAGTTCTCGGCAAAAACCGTCGCAGAGTTGGCATATATTTATGGCAAGCTAGATTAAAGCTTACCGAGTGAAGCCTCTTAAGGCTATTTAGAGGATACAACTTGAGCTTTATGACGACTCGCGTATTATCTTCTTCGTTCTTACTTTATCTGAATTCTTATGAGTTTGTTGACTAAACGACATCACACGCCACATAAGCGGGCAAAATGGCTACTGGCGATTATTGGCTGGGTGGTCGTTGTGTGTCTGATGCAAAATTCAGGCTTTGCATCGTCATGCTCTATGAAATATGAGGCGGAATCGCCCGCGGTTTCACTTGCTGATGAGCGTTCGAGCGTCAAGTCGATTGATACTAAAGAAACTAGCAAGTGCGAATTGTCTGAAAAGTTAATTCAGTTTTCTCAACATCAACTCGATGTATTTATTGTTGTTCTGTTTGTCGGTCTTTTTGCTTCGGCAATTTGGTTGTGCAGTGCCTATATTGGTGCGCAACATTGGACGGAACCGATAGGCCGTAAGTATCGAGTCCATCTGACTTTCTGTGTGTTCCGAGAATAAAAGCGTGCTTTCTGACCACTAGCGTCAGTTATTTAGCACCTTTGTCTTTTAACTAGGAATCACTATGAATCAAATTACTAAACTGACTCAGTTTGCGTTCATGTTTTTTATGACGCTTGCTTTGAGTTTGCTCTCTCTGAGTATTTCAGCTCAAACTACTGATACAGGTTGGCTAACCAACCCACAACATCCTCCAGTGCAAACGCGCTTTGTGCTTACTGGTCAACAAGATCCGCAAGCCAAAACACTTACAGGTTATTTGGATGTCAAGTTAACCGGAGACTGGAAAACTTACTGGCGTTCACCTGGTGAGGGCGGCGTAGCACCATCTATTGATTGGCAAAATTCACAAAATTTATCCAAAGTGGATTGGCAATGGCCGCACCCACAAAAATTCGAACTGTTAGGTATCGAGACTCTTGGGTATAAAGGCGATACTTTGTTCCCCATGACGCTGCACGTCGAAGACATGTCCAGACCTGTCACGATTGATGCGGTACTGACACTTTCTTCTTGTACGACGATTTGTGTGCTGACCGACTATCAAATTCAATTGACGTTCTTGCCTTCTGATCTAACAGTCGATGAAGGCGTGATGTTCAGTTACGCTCAAGCAGTGAGTAACGTGCCGCAGCCATCGCCGTTTATTGATGTTACTCAGGTGAGTTGGGATGCGAACCAATCGAAACTACAAATCAAGCTAAAGAACAGTCAGGGTTGGCAACAACCACAAGTGCTGGTGGATGGTGTCGATGAAGCAACGCGAGACTATAGCTTCAAGCTTGAAGGAATGCATCAAGAAGGAAACATCGTCACCGCGAGCTATATCGTTGATACTTGGCTGGGCGATGTGGAGTTAGATGGTCAGTCGCTGTTTGTGACCATCAAAGACACCAATTTACTAGCAGAAGAAACCACTCAAGCAACTGCTGAGGCAATAGTTGAACCGTTGCCGAGCACGTCTCTAACGAGTGTTTTTCTATTCGCGTTGCTCGGCGGTTTAATTCTTAACATCATGCCTTGCGTTCTTCCGGTTTTGGGGATGAAGCTAAGTAGTATTGTTGCCGCTCAAGGTATCGAGCGTCGTCAAATTCGCGCTCAGTTTGTTGCCTCGTCACTTGGTATATTAACGTCGTTCTGGATTCTCGCTGGTTTTATTTTGGTGCTTAAGCTAACAGGTAATGCCATTGGCTGGGGCGTGCAATTTCAAAGCCCTTGGTTCTTAGGTTTGATGGTGTTGGTCACCACTTTGTTTGGGGCCAATATGCTGGGGCTGTTTGAAATCCGTCTATCATCGGGTACCAATACATGGCTGGCCTCGAAAGGTGATAACTCTCTAGTTGGTCACTATGTTCAAGGTATGTTTGCCACATTGCTTGCGACGCCTTGCTCCGCGCCTTTTCTAGGAACGGCCGTGGCATTTGCCTTGGGTGCCGACGTATTAACGTTATTTGCAACTTTTACAGCATTAGCATTGGGTATGGCACTGCCTTGGCTCTTAGTCGCTGTGTTTCCAAATATCGCGCTGAAACTACCAAAGCCTGGCTCGTGGATGAATGTCGTTAAAATAGCGTTTGGCATAATGATGTTGGCAACCAGCGTTTGGCTACTTTCATTAATGGCAAATCATGTACCGATGTTATGGATTGCACTTATCGCTGTGGCTGCTTTTGTTGTAATGATGGCAAGAGTTAAGAAAGTGTATGGTGAGAAAGCGCTTGCTGTATCCGGAACTGCGTCATTAGTGTTGATAGCTGGTGGCCTGTTACTTGGTAGTGTCACTGCCGACCAATGGGCGACACCGCTTCCTGAGGACTTAGCGTGGCAGAAGCTTTCTAACTCGGCGATTGAAGATTACGTCAATAATGGGCGAGTGGTGTTTGTGGATGTCACTGCGGATTGGTGTGTCACGTGTAAAGCGAACAAGATCGGCGTGATCTGGCAAGATCCTGTCTACTCATTGCTGCAAAGCCCTAATGTAGCGACGTTAAAAGGGGATTGGACACATCCGGACGGCTCGGTAACTGACTTTTTACGAGCTCATGGGCGTTACGGTGTGCCGTTTAACATCGTCTATGGCCCGGCAGCGCCACAAGGTATCCCGTTACCTGTGATTCTGACTGATGATGTTGTTTTAAGTGCGGTGAAGCAAGCGAGTGGGGGAGCTATTCAATGAGTTCGACAAAGCGGCGTAGAACATTCCGATATTGGCTCGTTCAAATCGTACAGATGGTGCTTATTGTCACCGTCATTTCCATCGCGATGGATTGGTATCGCACTAAAGATATTCCTAAACAGGAGTCACCACCATTGAGCTCCGTATTGAGCGATGATGAATACTTCGATGCAATCGCGCAAAGTCATGAACAACCTGTCGTTGTTTATTTTTGGGCGACGTGGTGTCCCGCTTGTAAATTTGTAAGCCCAAGCGTGAGTTGGCTGAGTGATGACTATGCCGTAGTTGGCGTTTCTGGCTCATCAGGGCCAAATGAGCGTGTGGCGCAGTTTATGAGGGCAAAAGAATATCGTTTCGAAAACATAAACGATCCTTCAAGCGATATTATGCGCGAATGGAAAATTAGCGTGACCCCAACCATTTATGTTTTAAGAAATGGTGAAATTTCCTCTGTCACAACTGGCGTTACCACTCCGATAGGAATACTAGCGAGAATTTGGTTAGCTCGATAACGCTATAAAAATCCGATATTCAAAATATTGAGTATCGGATTTTTTTGTTGTCCTAAACAACCAGTCGGTCACATACCATAAAGAACTAGTTAACCAATAAGTGTCTAGATGCTTATTGCGTGCTACATTCGAGCATCGTTCTGGTTATCAAGGAGGAAACGATGAACGTAGCAAAAATGTATGATGATGTGTCGGATCGCTATCAAAAGTTGGTGGATGACAGTCACTACGTCGGTCCACGTTGGATTTCTGAGAAGTTAAAAACCTTTCCCATCGAGCAAGGCTCGGTTCTCGACCTAGCCTGTGCGACTGGCAGTATCGGCCATATCGTAAAAAGTCACTATCCAGAACTCGCCATCCATGGCTTAGACATCTCGTCCAAAATGGTTGATAAAGCGCGCCAAACTAACCTCTATCAAAGCGTCGCGGTTCATAATCTCGATGAGCCATTTTCCCCTTTGTTTGAACAAACCTTCGACCTTATCACCGCACTTGGTTTTACTGAGTTTCTAGCAGAGCCTCAACAACTTCTGGAGTGCATTTCGCATAAGCTAACTGCGAATGGACGATGTTTTGTCAGCTTTCAATACCACGATCCGGATGGACAAGATTTGCCTCGAAATACTTATAGTGGATCGGTCGTGCATACGGCATATACCGAAAGTGAAGTTGAGCAACTCTGTCAGCAAGCGGGGTTGGAAGTGGTTTCCCTAGAAAATGTGATTGGTTACGTATCTGGTGTTGGTTATGTGTGTCGATACTTGATGCTAGAGCTGAAAAAGTCACACCGCTGAAATAAGTAACAAACAAGGATTGTTTTTGAAAACACAAGATTTAACCGAGTTCGGGTCTGGCATTGAATACGATGCTCAATACGACCAGCTTTACCATCACGACATTGCTTTTATCACAAGGTTAATCGAAGAAACCAATGCTCGAAGTGTACTGGATGTCTGTTGTGGTTCCGGCATTGTCACGATTCCAGTCTCTGAGCAACTCAACGAAGCCATTGGCATTGATATTTCTGAAGGGATGCTCAAACATGCAAAGGACAAAGCCAAAAGCAGGAGTAACTTGCGTTTTCTTCATCTCGACGCAACCCAGTTTTCGTTAGGTAAGAAGTTTGACCTAGCCATAATGACAGGGAATGCATTCCAAGCCTTTTTAAGTGATGAGATGCTAGCAGGTGCACTGAGCTCAATATCAAGACACCTCGAAAAAGGTGGGCGATTTGTCTTCGATACGCGGTTACCAACGCCAGAGAATCTAGAACTGGATAATGAGATGGCACTGTGGCAAACCTATGTTTCTCCAACCTATGGTGAAGTGAATTATTTCGGTATGAAGGCCGAGTATGACTTGCAAACGTCCATCATGTATTTGAACAAAGAGCGCCATTTTGAAAGTGGAACGATTGAGCATTCCAGCATTGATTTAAAATATCGTCCGCTAGAAGACATAGAGGGTTTCCTTGAACAAGCGGAATTCAGAATCATAGAGAAGTACCAATCTTGGTCAGCGCAAGTATTTGAGGCGAATGCCAACTCGCTTGTCTGTGTGGCTGAGAAAATATAAATCAATGTTGAGGGATACAATGCAAGGATTTCGAATTACTATGTCGTTAGATGACATGGATTTAGACGTTATCTACCAGTTCATTTCAAACAGTTATTGGGGAAAGGGTATTCCAAGAGAACGCTTTGAGAAGTCATTGCGCCATTCGTTCTGTTTCGCGGTTTTGGATGATGAAAATCAACTCGTTGCTTTTGCTCGGTTAATTACCGATCGTACCACGTTTGCGTACCTTGCCGATGTGTTTGTTGTGGAGGTACACCGTGGTAAAGGCATCAGTAAGTTGTTGATATCAGAAATTGTTGCTCATCCAGAACTACAAGGCTTACGCCGTATGATGCTTGCAACCCGCGATGCTCATGGGTTGTACGAACAGTTTGGGTTCACTCCTATTGCTCCAGTAGAAAACTTCATGCAAATCTGGAAACCGAATGTTTATCAGAGCTAAATCATGATGAGAGTTGAATCTCAACAAGTGGCAATCAGATACCTCAAAACAACAGACGCTGCTCCTCTGTTTGAAAACTATTTAGGCGATGAGCAAGCATGCCGCTTCCTCAATCGCCAAGCCCACCAAAATGTTAATCAAACCCTTGAAGCCATCGAAAGATGGTGTGCTCAATATGATCAAAAGTCTCCCAATCTATTAGTCTTCGCTATTGAAGAACTCACTTCTCAAACTCCTATTGGTTGTCTGGTGCTGATACCTGAGCAAGACAGCAGTGAAATCCATTTTGGTATTTCTGCTCGCTATCGGGGAAAAGGCTATGCAACCCAAGCCTGCAAACTTGGCGTTGTCTACCTGCAAAGCTTGGGTATAACGCGCATTCGCACCGCCCCGCATATTGGCAACCACGCGAGTATCCGTGTGTTGGAGAAATGCGGCTTTATCAGCCAAGGCATTTTAAAAGCGCATGCAGTTTTTCCTGCTCTAGGACGTGAGGCGCAAGACTGTATGGATATGCAATTGGAGGATATCGGAACTGCGCCATTTTGCACATTGTTCAGAATGAAATTGATAGCGGTTGAAATGAGCGGTTACAGAGCATGTTAGTTGCCATCGTAGACAGCGTCTTTGCTGAATGATTCGTCGAGATTTTTTAGTCTTTGATTGTCAGAGGCGACTGACAAAACCATACCAACTGTGACAACCAAACCGCTATTAAAGCAGGATATTATTCCTTCAACTTTGTGTTTTAGGAGTAGTCATTAGACTACCCAATAATTGTTGGAATAAATAATGACGAAACGTTGGCTTGTCTCCGCTGTGAGCATCGCGCTGCTCGGCGGTGGTACGTATTTCTATCTCCAATCTGCTGCTCAACCAGAATTGCTGCCTACATTGATTGTGGAAAAAGGCACGATTGAAAAACAAGCGGTGGCTGTTGGTAAAATTGTCCCTGCACACTCTGTGTCTATCAAGTCACAAATCGACGGTATCGTCGGTGAAATTTACGCGAAAGTTGGTGAAAAGGTGAAGCAAGGCCAGCCGCTGATCAAAGTGCGTCCAAACCCAACACCCCAAGCATTAACGGATGCATCGGCAGAACTCATGCGTAGCGAAGCCGATCTGGAATCCGCCAAACAAAAACTGTCCAACTTAGAAAGCTTGGTCAAGCAAGACATTATTCCAAGTAACTACGACGAATACGTAAGTGCGCGCTCGGCAGTCAAATCTGCGCAAGCGGACGTATTGCAAAAGCGCCAGAATCTCGAACTCATCCGCAGTGGTGAGGCGTCTATCGGCGATGCGCGTTTAACGTCGACGATCTACGCGCCAATTGATGGCACAGTACTCAACCAGAAAGTAGAGGTCGGAGAGCCGATCATCTCGACTCAATCAAGCCAAGCCGCGACTGAAATGATTTCATTGGCCGACATGAACAGTCTGATTTTTAAAGGTAGCGTCAGTGAGCATGATGCTGCGCAGTTGTCTCCGGGAATGCCCGTTATGTTGACGGTTGCGCCTTATCCTGATGTGGCGATTTCTGGTGTGCTAACCAAAGTGGCGATTCAATCTGAGAACCTTAACTCACCAGAGGGCAATGCTTCGGCAAAAAGTTTTGATAACGGTTTTGAGGTTGAAGTGGGAGAACTCAAGATCCCACAAGATGTGTTGCTTCGTTCTGGTTTTTCATCGACGGCTCAAATCATTCTGAAGAAGTCTGAAAACGTGCTCACTCTACCGGAGCGCGCTCTGCAATTTGATGGTGACGCACCGAATGTTCTGATCCCCGATAGCTCAGAACAAGGGTTTCATAAACAACCTGTGAAACTCGGTCTGTCAGATGGCATCAATGTCGAAGTGCTTGACGGCGTGGAGCTTGATGAAGAGGTTATCGACAACAGTATGATGGGAGCGGCGCATGGTTAAGCTGCAACGACCAACAATCGCCTTTGTATTGTTGGCTACCACGCTCAGTTTGCCTACCTATGCAATTTCTATTGAACAAGCTTGGCAACAAGCAAAGCAGAACGATCCAAATTACGAAAAAGCGAAAATCGGCGTCCAGCTTGGCGAGGTTGGCGTACAGAGCAGCCGCAGTGCGTTATTGCCGGGTTTAAGTGCCAGTGCGTCAGCGGATTGGAATGAGTCCTCAAGCCATTCGAACAGTTACGGCGCTACCTTAACTCAAACTATTTGGGATAGTAGTTTGTGGTCGGAACTGGATCAAGCGAATGCCAATTATCTCAAAGTACAGTTAGAGTTATCTCAAGCGCATAACGAGCTTGCGCAAAAGTTGCTCACCGCTTACCTAGATGTGGCAAGCGCACAGGGCGACCTCAAATTGGCGCAGTCCAAGCTGGAGGAGGGGAAAGAACTTCTCAACATCATTGAGAAACGCTATCGAGCAGGCAAAGTGAAGTCGGTTGATGTCGAAGAGATGAGAGCGAATCAAGTCTCTGAGCAAGCAAGTATCCTCAATGCAAAAGCCGATCTCGAAGTGAAAAAAGCAGAGCTTGCGGCGTTAATCAATCAAATGCCGGAGAGTGTCGACCAAATTCGAACGGATTCTTTGATTCAGCCGCCGATGCTGGTGGACTCTCAGGAGCAATGGCTAAAGCTGGCTAAAGACAGCAGTCCAGAGCTGTTGGTGGCGGCGCAGATGGTGAAAGCGAGCGAGTTCGCGAAAGATTCAGCTAAAGGTGGATACTACCCAACCGTCAAAGGCAGTGTGGGCTACAGCGATGGTGACAATCGTTCAAACGGCGAGTTTAACGCTGGGATTAGTTTGAGTTTGCCGATTGACCTCAATGGTGCAGTGCGAGCGAAAGTGGACGAAGCATCGTTGAACATTTTAAGCGCCAAGCAAGATATGCGTAGAGTGGAAATTGATATTCAGAAACGAGTTATTCAGCAGTTTACTCAGGTCGATATCAACTGGAATCAAGTTTTGATAGCGAACGAGCTGGTTGAGTCGCGCGCCAGAGTGTTGCAAAGCAAAGAGAAACTTTACGACGCTGGTCTGCTTGAAGTGTCGGAAGTTATCAGTGCACACAACAGCTTGTTTGAGGCGAAAAACAGTCTGCAAACCAACTTGTACAGCTATTGGCGTAAGAGAATCGGCTTACTGCAAACCGCAGGGAAACTCGATGACGATACCATGGCGTTGATCTCTCGAGCTTTTCATTCATGAGCAGTCTATTGCAACAAACTTGGCAAACGTTGATGGCGCACCGCATGAAGAGCGTGCTGGCCATTATCGCGATTGCTTGGGGCGTGATCTCTGTGGTGGTGTTAATCGCACTTGGCGAAGGCTTTTATCGCCATCAGACCCAGTCGTTTTCCTTTATGATCAACAATGTGCAAGTGGTGTTTCCGTCGAGTACCAGTAAACCGTGGCAAGGGTTACCTTCAAGACGACAAATTGATATTCCACAAGAAAAAGTCGACACGATCAAACAGTCGGGCTTCGTGCAACAGGCGTCGAGCGTTTACGCCAAATGGGATGCGAATATCACCAATCTCAAAGGACAGAACTTATCGAGTACGGTCAGCGGTATTGACACGTCTTACTTTCCTTTAATGCAACGCAAGCTGCAATCTGGTTCGAGAAATCTGTCACCAAGTGATATGAACAACCATACTCGCGTGGCGGTGTTAGGCGATCAAATTGCGCAAATGGGCGGAATCCAAATCGGGGATAGGCTCAAAGTCAACGGCATTCCGTTTTTGGTGATTGGGATAACCGTTGGTGAGGACACTGGCATTTCATTCGGCGATAGCCGCACGGTTTTCATTCCTCAAACAACGTACCGCGATTTGTGGGATGCGAAACCTTGGATGGTATTGATGAAGCCGAGAGATGGGATGGATGCACCGTCGTTTCGACCAAATATCGTGAACTTTTTCGCCAAGCAGCTTCATTTTGACCCAAGTGATAAAGATGCGGTCGAATTACCCGATTTTAGTGAAGGTGCGGCGGTCATCAGTGGAATTTTGCGTGGCATTCAGATTTTTCTCGGAGCGAGCGGCGCGATGACCATGGCGGTCGGTGCGCTTGGCGTTGCCAACATCATGTTTTTATCTGTCACGGAGCGCACGCGTGAAATCGGTGTGCGTTTGGCGATCGGGGCGACTCAAAAATCCATACTCAGTCAGTTTATTCTTGAAGGGCTTATTTTGGTAGCTGTGGGCACGGCATTAGGTCTGATGTTTTCGTATGCCGTGGTGTCTGTCCTAAGCAGCATGGCATTACCGGAATGGATTGGTTTACCTGTGATCACGCCAGATTCCATTGCTTGGTCTTTACTTGTGACGCTTATCTTGGCATTGATGGCGTCGTATTTCCCAGCAAGGCGAGCATCGCGTCTCACGCCAGTCATTGCTTTGAGTGCGAGGGCTTAGTCATGTTGTTACCGATGAGACAAATTTTCCAAGAAATGGCCGCAGAAAAGCTGAGATTGGGTTTGACCATTCTGGCAGTAGCGTGGGCGACCCTTTGTATCTCTGCTATGTTGGCGGTAGGTGAGGGTATTCGTCAAGGCGTATTGAAAACCGCACAAAATGGTAATGGCAACTTGATTTATTTGACCGGAGGGATGGCCACCGTCGACCACGGTGCTTTTCACCAAGGTAAGTTTCTGACACTAAAAATGGACGATTCAGAGGTTGTTCGAGCGTTACCCGATGTAAAAAGCGTTGCGCCAACGGCGAAGTGGAAAGAGCGCATCACCGTTGGTGACAGAAGCTCGTGGCAAGAGCCGTTAGCGGTCACGAGCGAGTTTCAATCCATGACCAATTTGGTGCCGATGGCGGGGGGGCGATGGTTAAACCCACTCGATCAAAAAGAGACGCGCAAAGTCGTTGTACTGGGTTATGAACTGGCAGCCGACTTATTCAACCCGAATGAGGACTTTAGTTGGTTTGCGACAGTCACATTGCAAGTCAACCCTGTGGGGCAAAAGGTAAAAATCGGCAATGAGGAGTTCATCGTTGTGGGCGTATTGGAGAAAAACAGCGCCCAAATAGAACAGGGGGATCTTATCAACTATTCCAGCTTTGTGCCGTTAGCGACGTGGAAGCGATTTCATGTCAACGGTGAAATTGGTGGCATCAATGTGCAACCACAAGCCGATGTAGACCGAGAAGCCTTAGCAAAGACGATCAGGCAAGTGATTGCCCGTAAGCACGGGGCAAGTGTCAGTGATGAACAGGTCATCCAAGTCGATGATATGTTCCTTAAACAAAAGAGTATGCAGCAGTTTCTGATAGGTTTGCAGAGTTTTCTTGGCATTATCGGCTTCGTGACGTTAGCTGTTGCTGGCGTCGGCATTGCCAATGTGATGTATGCCACCGTAAAGCGATCTACGCGTGATATCGGCGTGCGCATGGCAGTCGGTGCAACCCCAACGGCCATTCGCATGCACTATTTAGTGCAGTCTTTATTGACAATGATGATGGGGGGCGCGCTTGGCTTAGGCGTGACGTACGCGCTGGTGTCTGCCATCAGTTCCATTCCTTTAGAGGGTAATGCCTTTTATGAACAACTGGGTAAACCTGTCCCTGAGTTGTCGTGGGTCGTTGTCGCGATTGTCATCCTCACCTTAATGATCATTGGTGTGGCCTCGGCATGGTTACCTGCAAACCGAGCCGCAAAAGTCAGCCCGTTGGAGGCGCTACAAAGTGAATAACAACAATAACTCTGGAGAGAACATGTCGAAGCCGCTTGTTGAGCTGACCAACATCTGTAAATACTACTCAAGCGGGGAGGCGGAAGTTCGCGCGCTAGACGGCGTTGACTTAACCATTAATCAAGGCGAGTTTCTTTCGATTCTTGGCCCGTCCGGTTCGGGTAAGTCAACGTTGATGAACATGCTCGGCTGTTTAGATAAGCCCACCGATGGCGAGTACCAACTTGGCGGCCAAAACGTCGCAAGTTTAAGTGCGAATGAGCTGGCTGGCATTCGTAACCAAAAGATTGGATTTGTCTTCCAAAGCTTTAACTTATTGGAATATGCGACGGCGCTTGATAACGTGACGCTGCCGTTGGTTTACTCTGGTATCAAAGCCAAAGAACGTCGCCAGCGCGCATCTAAATTGCTAGAGCAAGTCGGGCTAGGGGATCGTTTAGACCATAAACCAAACCAGCTTTCTGGTGGTCAAAAGCAGAGAGTCGCTATCGCCAGAGCGTTAGTGAACGACCCTCAAATCATCCTAGCTGACGAGCCAACCGGCGCGCTCGATTCAAAATCTGGTGCTGAGATCGAAGCTCTGTTCAACCAACTCCACGCCGAAGGTAGAACCTTAATCATCGTGACGCACGATAACGCTCTGGCAGAGCGCACTAAACGCATCATCACCATCAAAGACGGCAAGGTAATTTCGGATAGGGTGCCGGTAAGTAGGGAGAAATGAGCTTTTCTTAATTGAGAACTGAGTTTTAAGGGAAATAGCGATACAGAGGCTATCTCCCTTTACTTTTTATTGGCGATGTTCGTTTTGTCTCTCTTTTATCAAGTCATGCTTTTTTTCTTTAAGTAGAGTGATTGCGAGCTTAGTGTCCTCAATCAATTTACTGTTATCGTTGAGATCGTTGCTCTTCAAAGGCAAAACTAGATAATGAATGCTGCCATCTGCATTCTGTACTCCGGTAGCGATGATGACATCACCTTCAGACGCCGTACCAAAATACTCTGATACGACTTTGGTTTCGCTGACACCGTAGCTATCCAAATAGGATGACTCCGTATTGTCAAACAAGATAGGAACCCCTTGCTTAGCTAATGTTCGCAATTGTTTTTGCTTTTGCTCGTCGAATGGATAGTCGGTCGTACTGATGTAACTTACCTGTTCAGCTTCAATAAAATCGTACAGTTCATTGCTCAGTTCATTTAATGGGGCAGATATCCAAGGTGTAGCTGGAATGACGTCGGAAGTATCATCATTGCCACTTTGTGGTGTTGGAGTGGTAACCACCTTTTGAGCAGCATTGCTCTCAGGAGGCGTTACACTTATTGTCGCAGCGTCTTCTGTCTTGATTTGCTCGTCAAGGCTTGCAACAGGTTCGGTCTGGGCATTCTTGTTATTTGAATTAATCAGAAATATGGCGAGTACTGCACCAAGTGCTAGCGCCGATCCAGTCAAGAGTTTTTTGTTACTTGTCATGTGTCATGTCTTACCGTTTATTTCATTAGTAAATACGGCGGCCACTTATTTATTCCGTGGCCGCAGGCTAATAAGTTAGTGGTAGAGATCGTCATTCCAAGAGATAGTTACGGCTCGGCTAGTCTCTGTCCATTGACTGCTATCACGATTTTTCTTCCAGGTATTTTCTGGTGTGGTATACCAGCTACACCAGTCGCGACCAAAGTAGTAATTGGTTTTTCGCCAACCAGCAACCAGCTTGACCTCTGATGTATCTAGGCCATCTTGAATGTCATTTTTTCTATATACGACGCCGACTTGTGGTTTAAAATCTGAACGCATAACGACAGGTAACTCATTGTAATCAATCAAATTACCCATGTCACAACTGGTCCAACGATACAATAACCAGTCTTTAGCTGGCGTATTATGGCGGATAGTCTTGTTTTCAATTAACCAATTAATGCTTTCGTTAGCTGTAACTATTCACCCGCAAGGTCTTGACAGCAAAGTTATGTGACTGAGTTAACTTGATCCCACATCCAACTTGAGTGA
>NZ_JAWPOP010000099.1:0-1299 GCF_033344345.1 Vibrio sp. 1978 | reverse complement strand
GAAATCTCGATTCCGAGTTCACACAGCTGATTTAGCGATGCGATGGACAGTTTTGGATCGATAAGCAAAAAGCTTTCGGTAATTTCCAGCTCCAAGCGATGCGCCGGGAATCCCGTTTCACGAAGGATGGCTTTGAGCTTGTTGATGAAGCGCGACTGTTGCAATTGAAGTGCTGATACATTGACTGCAATTTTGCCAAATTGAACGCCTCTCGCCAGCCAGTCAGTCCCTTGTAAACAGGCGTCTTTGAGGACCCATTCGCCGATACTTTGAATCAAGCCCGTCTTCTCTGCGATAGGAATAAAATCCGCAGGTGGCACTAAGCCAAATTCAGGGTGTTCCCAACGCACTAAGGCTTCCACACCAATAATTGCGTTTTGCGCGAGGTTGTATTGTGGCTGATACACCAAATGCAGCTGTTCTTTTTCTATTGCTTCATGCAGCGCAGATTGAATACGGACGTGCGATACCGATTTGTCAGTTAAATCCGGAGAGTAGAACGCGTAGCCGTTGCGGCCATTTTTCTTTGCCAGATACATTGCGGTGTCGGCGTTTTTTAGCAGCGTTTCACTGTCTTGACCGTCGTTCGGGTAGAGTGCGATACCGATGCTGGTGGAGATCCGCAGCGAATCGTGATTTGCTAGATCGAACGGGCGGCGGAACACGCCCAAAATCGAGCTTAACGTTTCGAGTAACGGAGAATCGCCGTCAATGTCTGGCAGTACGATGACAAATTCATCGCCACCGATGCGAGCCACATTCGCGTTCAGGTGCAAAATGTCTTGCAGGCGAACCGCCAGTTTCGACAACAGTTGATCACCACAGAAATGGCCCATGCTGTCGTTAATGTGCTTAAAGTGGTCGATATCAAGAAACAACGTAGCAAAAGGTTGTTCCATCTCGATGTGCTGTTCCAGCAAGCTGATCAAATGGGTTCGGTTGGGCAAGTTGGTCAGCGGATCATAAAACGCCATGCGTTGCAGTTTCTCTTCGTGCGCTTTGCGCACTGAGATGTCCTCAAACACACAGATGTAGTTAATTAGGTGGTTTTTGTCATCCATTACCGCGCTAATAGTGGCTAATTGCGGGTAAATGCTGCCATCACGTTTGCGGTTGATAAACTCGCCTTTCCATTGACCTTTGGTTTCAAGCTGCTGCCAAAGTTGTTGGTAAAAAGCATCATCATGGTGCCCAGAACGGAGAATGTTGGGGTTCTTCCCAATCACTTCTTCGGCGCTGAATCCGGTGATCTGCGAGAACGCGTTGTTGACATCAATGATGTTGGCATTGCTGTCGGTA
>NZ_JAWPOP010000997.1:0-521 GCF_033344345.1 Vibrio sp. 1978 | reverse complement strand
CGTTACCCGTTGCGCGTAAAATGTATGCCATCGCTTTGTCAGCATGAGCAAAGAATTTCTTCCATCCTGCACATAAATAGTTAAGTCCCGGCTCACCATCACGAGTACGAATGAAACGGTTTTTCGGGCATTCACCGTAGCATGCAAACTGATACTCACAGTCTCGACATTGCTGCGTTAACAAGCGAGATTTTGCAAAACCGAACTTCTGTTGCTCTTTGCTGTAGGCCAGTTCATCCAGCTTGTCATGATGAATATTGCCAATTTTGTACTCCGGATAAACGTAATGATCGCACGCAAACACATCGCCATTTGGCTCCATCGCTAACCCCTTACCGCACACCTCACCCAGCGTACAAAGTGGATTAGCGCGCCCCATCCAAGCCTCTACACTGGCTTCAAAATATTGCACAAACACTTTGCCGATATCGTTCTTAATCCATTCATCAAAAACCGCAATCAGGAAGTTACCCCAAGCTTCATCAGCAACACACCAAGGTTCCATGACAGAATCTTTGTGA
>NZ_JAWPOP010000996.1:0-521 GCF_033344345.1 Vibrio sp. 1978 | reverse complement strand
TCAATGTTTGTTGGTCGGGAATAGCTGAAACGCTCGGCGCGAGTATCGGTATAGGTAATGTTGGCAGCAAAGTCTGCGTCTTCATTCGCGACTGCATCTAAAATGGCATCAAAACTCGCGTAGTTGATGTACTCAACACTCACACCAAATTCAGTGGATACCGCATCAAATAAAACGCGAGTGACAACATCATCCGCTTCCGTCGCGATTTTATAGTGAGGCTGTAATGAAGGTTCGGCCTTTACATGAAGGCTTGGCAACAGACAAGCGAAAAGCAGCAGCGTTCGAGCAAGTGTGATCATGACAAACTTATCTAAAATTAACCACTTACAGTGTGGTTATTATTATGGAAAGTAGAATAATTATGAAATGATGAACATATACTAATTCACTTATTGTTTCACAATCAATTCAACAGTCTGCCGCACGGGTCACTTTTTCCTCTGAACGCCTACAACTATTTTATAACTCCGCCTGCTCGTCACTACTACGTAAGATGTAGTCCGTCATCCAAGCAGTTC
>NZ_JAWPOP010000995.1:0-521 GCF_033344345.1 Vibrio sp. 1978 | reverse complement strand
TGGAACGTAAGCATCAGCTTGAGGATCGTTCTCCCATTCAACTTCATCGAGGAGATAACGAAATTGGATGTGTTGCTCTTTGGGTAGACGTGTTTTGAACTTAAATTGGCCGCTTTTTTTCACCAGTTTCATTGGCTCTGGTTGCCAGTCATTAAAATCTCCAGCGATTTTAATGGATTCCCATTGGTTTTTATCGAGTTCAAAAGTGACTTCAACTTCATCTTTAGTTTTGAAAAATCTCTTTTTAAGCATGAATCTTTCCTTGTTAGTACAAAAACTGCTCTAACTATTACTCGTGTTTCATAAGTATTTCAAGCGTTATCGGATTCATGCTGGTATAGCTCGTTAAATAACCGTGTACTCTTCGTGCTTCAAACTTGTATGAATATGATCTTTCTGTATGATGAAAATCAGTGTGTTGTGAAGAAATTGATATGTTGAAGTTGAATCGTACATTGATGACTACTCTGGTTTGTTTGGTGGCTATGCTGCTAACCAGTGTTTCATCGAGCGTTCAAGCA
>NZ_JAWPOP010000994.1:0-521 GCF_033344345.1 Vibrio sp. 1978 | reverse complement strand
TTCCAATAGCGGCAAAGTTGTCGTGATGGGTATGGGCAAATCAGGCCACATTGGCAACAAGATTGCAGCAACGCTTGCCAGCACAGGTACATCAGCGTTTTTCGTTCACCCGGGTGAAGCAGCGCATGGTGACTTGGGTATGATCAGCGCGGGTGACATTGTTATCGCTATTTCTAACTCTGGCGAGTCCCATGAAATCTTGTCTCTCTTCCCTGTTCTAAAGCGTTTAAACATAAAAATCATTAGCATGACGGGCAAGCCAGAATCCAACATGGCAAAACTGGCTGACTTGCACTTGCAAATCACTGTCCCTCAAGAAGCTTGTCCACTTGGCCTTGCACCAACCAGCAGTACCACAGCAACTTTAGTAATGGGCGATGCGCTAGCAGTTGCCCTACTTCAAGCGCGTGGATTCTCAGCAGAAGACTTCGCTCTCTCACATCCTGGTGGTGCTTTAGGAAGAAAATTGCTACTTAAGCTGTCTGATATTATGCACTTCGGAAATGCATTACCGAAAGTGT
>NZ_JAWPOP010000993.1:0-521 GCF_033344345.1 Vibrio sp. 1978 | reverse complement strand
CATCGCCGCCTTAGTACGCATTGGAGCCAGTAAAGCCTTTGAACACGGTAAGGAAGATGATTTTGATGTCCATCCAAACTGACCAATGATGGATGTAATCCAAATCAAACTCGACGCGTTTTTCCATCTTATCGAGCGTGTCGGTTTCGCCGCGATAGCCGTTGATTTGAGCCCAACCTGTAATGCCTGGTTTGACTTTGTGGCGCAACATGTAGCGGGCGACAATCTGACGATATTCTTCGTTGTGCGCAACGGCATGAGGACGAGGGCCAACGATCGACATAGTGCCTTGTAATACGTTGATAAACTGCGGCAGTTCGTCTAATGAGGTGCGACGTAGAAAACCGCCAAACGGAGTAATACGAGGGTCGTTTTTCGTGGCTTGCTTGATGTTTGGGCCTTGATCCATCGTCGTCATCGAGCGGAACTTCCAAACTTCGATTTTTCGACCATCCAAACCATAACGATGCTGCTTAAATATTACAGGGCCTTTTGACGTCAACTTAATACCGATGGCGATA
>NZ_JAWPOP010000992.1:0-522 GCF_033344345.1 Vibrio sp. 1978 | reverse complement strand
ACTCGATCTCTTGAACCAACAATCAAATCCACACACTCGCATTTCAAATCAGCTTCAGAACTCAAATAAACAAGCTCATCGTCACCATCTAATTTCAGAATACAAGGCCAATTGACCATGAACTTCTCCGATAAACATAACGCCCGCTTAAGGGGCAGACAACGCTACTACCAAGCTTCCGCATAACACCGTAACCACAAAAACCAACGCATAATAAAAATGCCACGCGTTGGCTGTCCCTCTTGAACCGTTTGTTATGTTTAAGCTTCAATGACTTACGTTTTAATAAAACCAAGATTAACTCGACTTTGATTCACAAACAAAAGCCAAAAACCAAAAAACTGAAATGACTCATGATTTTGAAAATCAGACTTTGAAATTTGGCAGCTAAAACGAAAAAACCTAAGATCAAATCTCTGATTGAGCTAACCGCCCTAACCTCGCGCTTGCCCAAGAATTGAATGAGGCAATTCTCTGAATTTCTAGCGCCAAAGAATAAGCGTCCGAAAAACAGCGCTCACA
>NZ_JAWPOP010000991.1:0-522 GCF_033344345.1 Vibrio sp. 1978 | reverse complement strand
ACCAGCGATAGACAATCGCAAGGCCGGAAACATGATAAAGTGGAAGCGACAACAACCAAGTGTCGTGTTGATGGAAGGTGAACTCACAAAGTAATCCCTCTGCCGAAGCAAGGTGCTGTCGATGCGTATGAACCACCGCTTTCGGTGCCCCCGTTGAGCCTGAGGTAAACACAATCGAAGCCAACCTGTCATGCTGATAGTCATCCTCAGTGTTTTCAACCACGGTATCTACCGTAGGCAAAGTGAGAAAAATCGCATTTAATGCTGCTTTCTCTTCGCTAGAGTAAGCGAACTCACAATCTGGAGTAAACCAAACAAAACGTGTTTGATGATCGCCGTACAGTGTGCAGAGCTTACCTTGTAGCGCCTCGATTGGCTGAGGCATAGTCAACGCGGTGATAGCGCCTAACTGTTGCGCAGCTAAATAAAACAGTACTGTTTCAACTTGGTTCTTCCCTACCAGAGTCACCACATCATCACGTGTAACACCTTGCTGCAAGAGCAATAGCGCATATTGAGTAA
>NZ_JAWPOP010000990.1:0-522 GCF_033344345.1 Vibrio sp. 1978 | reverse complement strand
AGTCACTCGCGATCATTCAATATCTTGAAGAAAACTACCCAGATGTGTCGGTCATTCCTGAACAAACGCCATTACGTTATCAAGCGTTGGCGATGGCGCAGGATATCGCCATGGAAATTCATCCTTTAAACAATCTGCGTGTCTTGCAGTATCTGGAAGGAACACTAGGTTGTGAACAAGCGCAGAAAGAGGAGTGGATTCATCACTGGATCAAACAAGGCTTTGCTGCGTTAGAAGAGAAACTGGCCAAATATCGAGAAGAGCATGGAAACTGTAAATACAGTGTGACTGACTCACCATGCATCGTTGATATTTGCCTTGTGCCTCAAGTCTACAACGCGCAACGTTTTGGAGTTGATATGTCGCCTTATCCGGTTATCAACGCAATTGTAGATGCTTGCAACCAACTGCCAACTTTCATTGATGCCATGCCAGACAATCAACCAGATGCTAACGCTTAATGATTGTTAATCAGGCACAACGTACAAGAGCCAATCCCTAGAAAGATTGGCTTGTTTTTGT
>NZ_JAWPOP010000989.1:0-524 GCF_033344345.1 Vibrio sp. 1978 | reverse complement strand
CGCCGCCATCCACATATCGAGTGCCATTAAGAAGTACGCCATTACGATAGAGTACGGGCAGGGCGCTGCTGGCCTTCATGGTCTCCGCTAACATATCGACGTCCGGAGTGAGGTATTCTGCCTGTCCAGTATCTTGACGAGTGACGACAAGGAAAAAAGGCCGCGGATCAGCAGCGAGCACTTCTTTATCAATGCCTAACTCTTCAAGTGTCACTTGCCACATCCAATCCAAATCCATGACATCACCACCGCGTATGAGCTGGCTGGGGGTGATGAATTCATTTCTTAGGCTGTAATCGAGATAGATCTTGAGGTTTCTGCCCGGCATTTTTGCTAAATAAGCGGCAAGATCACTTGCGCCAGCCGATACGCCCCAAAAGCTGTCGAAGGGAGAAAAGTACGCAGCTAAAAAATGGTCGAGTATTCCGCAAGAAAATACCCCTCGCATTGCGCCGCCTTCAACAATCAGTGCACGAGAACCTATATGTTCCATCTGCTTATCCGCTTTCTATCTTTTAGTTGAG
>NZ_JAWPOP010000988.1:0-524 GCF_033344345.1 Vibrio sp. 1978 | reverse complement strand
TCTCCGAACGTCATAGTGATTCACGCGTGGAAAACATTGTCAGCTATATCGAAACGCACCTTGAACAAGAGTTGAGCCTCGAACACATTGCAGAGGTATTCTCGATGAGTGTGTCTAACCTACAACGCCGCTTTAAACAGTCACTCAATATGACAGTGAATGGTTATATCCGTTATCGTCGTCTTGAGATCGCAAGAGTACATTTGGAGCGTGGTTTAGTGTCGATTACTGAAGCCGCGTACGAAGCGGGCTATCACCACCCTTCTAATTTCACTAATGCGTTTAAAAAAGTGTTCGGTGTGCCGCCCCATGAGGTCGTAAAAGAGTGACGGGAACGCTCAACAATGCGTCTATCCAACCTACTTACGCACTTTTGGGGTATATATCGTCAACGACATGGGTATATACTCGCGTTAAACATCAAGCCAATGCCATTAGGTTGCAAATCAAACGCTGCGTAGAAACCAATATGTTTAACGCACTGATACGCGAGACAATTAACGGCATCGGCGTTATCTCGAATG
>NZ_JAWPOP010000098.1:0-1327 GCF_033344345.1 Vibrio sp. 1978 | reverse complement strand
CAAACAGATCATTGATGACACTACTGAACTGCGCGTATCGCGGTGCAAAACTGTAACCGCATAGATCCAGTAAGGCGAAGTTAACATGATTGACACCGTGTGTATCTGTCGAGAGTACGTCAGGTTTGATTTCACTGCTGTTGGATTGTAACAGGTCATAAATATAGTGTGATTCGTGCTCGTTGGAACCGATGATCCGAGCATTGAGGGCGCTGTGGTTGGCCACCAGTGTCATGGCCGTGATCCCTTTGTTGGTGCCGAAATACTTAGAGGAGTACCGGGTTTTAAAGGTTTCCAGATGGGTTTCGAATTTCTGACCATCCGCACTGGCGTGCAGCTGGTCCTCCTGAATATGGTAGTGGCGGAAGATGGGTAGCGCTGCAACCGCATTATTGATCACGTCGCTGGCGTCATGCAGCGTTTCAGGCCGGATATAGTTGGCCTGCACCGTACTCAGGTGTTCATAGCTTCGATCGGAGATCTGCGCCATGCCATACACACCACGGTGAGTGGCGTTGGCAATCAGAATGGCCAGTAAATCATCCTGATGAGTGAACCCTTGTTTTTGTATCGGAAGTACATGAGTCAGACATTTCATGAACCCGGTTTCGCGCTCTACATACCGCAGTACATCCGCGATACCGACCGGTTGCATTCGCTTAAAAAAGGGATTGTTGACCAGAGATGTAGCGCTTTTGGTCGGCAGACGCCAGCGGGTACCGGTACGATTTTTCATGATCACATTTCGATTGTCTCCCTCATCAATATGGAGAGCAACGTCTTTGAGTGCACTTTCCAGCCGGTGTTGTTTCTCCTGTAACAATAACTCTGCGGGCTGTTTTAGTCTGTCCAGTGTTGATGAGGCCAGCAAGGTATCCTGCGATGTCTGGGGGATCAGGTCGTCTTCCAGTGCGCGGTATTTGGTAACATTTGGCAAATAAATGCGTCCATTCAGTCGTGAGGTTAACTGCCGGTAGAGCAGCCATTCGTAACGTTGCGGGTTAACGTTATCCTGTTTAACCAACCATGGGAGGTGCTTTTTCGGGATGAGCGACGTATCCATCGTCTTCAGTGGTCCACCGAATGCGATTTCCGTCTGCATCTGTTGAAGTTGGGCGACGACGGCTTCTGAGCCTTTACCGGCCTCACATTCAAGGCACAAGAACACCTGCCTTAACAGTTGCTCCAGGAGATTGCATTGTTCATCGTAATGTTGCCACTGGTACTCTTCCACGGTCCGTTTCTGTTTTTTCAGGTAAAGGCAGAGGGTCTGGATATCCCTGTCATTCATGACCTTCAATGCCTGTTGTCTGACTACTGAGAAGGG
>NZ_JAWPOP010000987.1:0-524 GCF_033344345.1 Vibrio sp. 1978 | reverse complement strand
CGTCATGTGAGAAAAACGGTAGAGCTTAACTCCTGTCGCTTCTTCGATGGTGTCAACAAAGCGATTTGGCATATTCAGCTCGTAAAACAATACATCAATGCCAGATCGTTTGATCTTCTCGATCGTCTCTTGCAGTTGGCTCGCGCTCGGCTCCACGCCATGAGCTGGCTCAATCACTGCAGCAACATCCACACCAAACTCTTGCAGAATGTAGCCGTATGCGTTGTGCGTTGTCGCAACCTTCATTCCTGCCGTGTCCAATTCGCCCAACGACAACATGGCATCACGTTTCATCATGCGAAAAGTTTTGGCGTATTGACGCGCGTTTTTACGGTAGAAATCGGCATTGTCAGGGTCGAGCTTGCTCAACTCGCTCGCGATGGTATAAACCTTTTGAATCGTTGTTGAGAGCCCAACGAACGTATGTGGATTCACCGCGCCTTGCCCGACTGATTGTCCCATTGCTGGCAATAGCGGAACTTCTTTGTTGGCTTCAATGACAACGAGATCATCGCGTTGCGATG
>NZ_JAWPOP010000986.1:0-524 GCF_033344345.1 Vibrio sp. 1978 | reverse complement strand
TGGCTCAGGTACTGCATCAGTTCAACTACTGCCCATGCCAGTACCTAGAGCAAAACTGGATCGTGCCAAAGCAGCCTTGGCTTCTTAATCTGGATGGCTGGCGAGATAACCCAAACTTCAACCTTTGGTGTTTAGAAGAGTGGGCGCTTGCGCCTGTTCCAGAAACGGCTTTTAACAAGCCACACCATAGCTTGGCTCTGCTTCCTCCTGATGCGCTCAGTACGTTAATGCTCACCATTGGCGGGGCGTTGCACAGTTTTGCGATGCGCCAAGTGGTACTTAAAAAGCCCAAGCAGTGTTTGAACAACGTGTTTGGTTTGGATGTCGCCCGTTTTCTTATTCAGCAAGGGCCGATGTTGTTGTCACAATGGCCGAAAGGTTGGCAAAAAGCGCTACCAGAAATGATGAAAGAAGACGAAGTTGAACGTCACATGCTCAAACAGGGCTACGCATGGATGAAGTTCATCTTAGCGAGCTCTTCTCACGATATTTTGCTCCGTTGGCAGTTCAAGCTCGATCAATCA
>NZ_JAWPOP010000985.1:0-524 GCF_033344345.1 Vibrio sp. 1978 | reverse complement strand
GACCAAAATAAAAAAACCTGCTCATCGGAGCAGGTTTTTACATACCGAGAATGTAACTATTTATTACAAGGCATATTTACTTCACAGTTACGAATTCAGGGTAAGCACCAACACCACAATCGTGCATGTCCATGCCTTCCATTTCTTCCTCTTCCGTAACTCGAATACCAACCGTAGCTTTAAGAATCGCCCAAACCACTAGGCTTGCACCAAATACCCAAGCAAAGATCACTGCGGCACCAAGAAGCTGCGCACCAAACGTTGCTTCACCGTTGCTTAGAGGAACAACCATTAGACCGAAGAAACCACAAACACCGTGAACTGAAATTGCACCCACAGGATCGTCAATCTTCAGTTTATCGAGACCGATGATGCTAAATACCACTAGCGCACCCGATACCGCACCGATTGCTACAGCATACAAAGGTGATGGTGATAGTGGGTCTGCCGTGATAGCGACCAAACCAGCCAGCGCACCGTTAAGGATCATGGTTAAATCTGCTTTACCCCAAGTGGTTTTACAC
>NZ_JAWPOP010000984.1:0-524 GCF_033344345.1 Vibrio sp. 1978 | reverse complement strand
CTGTCGTTACTACGCAAAACAAGCGCAAAACCTACAACCATTTGAACTGGAAGGTTTCGATGGTGTGAAACGCATTTCAAGCCGTGAAGGTCTCGGTGTGTTCGTTTGTATTAGCCCTTGGAACTTCCCTCTGGCGATTTTCCTTGGTCAAGTAACCGCGGCGCTTGTTGCGGGTAACACTGTGGTTGCTAAACCGGCTGAACAAACCAGCTTGATTGCTACTCGCGCGATTGATTTGATGCTGGAAGCTGGCTTCCCAGCTGGCGTAATTCAATTACTTCCTGGTCGCGGTAGTGAGATTGGTCATGCACTAACCTCTCACGACGCCATCGCAGGTGTCGCATTTACGGGCTCTACGGCAACGGCACAGCGCATCAACGTAACGTTGGCAGAGCGTACCGCGAAGCCAGTACCGTTTATCGCGGAAACTGGCGGCCAAAACGCCATGATCGTCGACAGTACTGCACTGCCAGAGCAGGTGGTTCGTGATGTGATTCGCTCTGCGTTTGCATCGGCGGGTCAAC
>NZ_JAWPOP010000983.1:0-524 GCF_033344345.1 Vibrio sp. 1978 | reverse complement strand
CCAGGTGATGTGATCAGCTTCTTCCTTGGTAACGATGACAAAGGTTATCTGCTGACAACCTTATCGAGCCAAGAAGTGCTTACGCCAACGATGGCAACAACCAAACCCAGTCGCAGCATCAATATGACGCGTCTGCTGCTTTCTCTCGACAGCAGGCCTGAGAATCGTGAGGAAATTGTCTTAGCCAACCGTGTGTTGTCTGATCCTCGCTTTCAAAGCCAGCTCAAGAGTCTCGATCTCAATTATCTGGATGATGCTAAACGACATCTCAACCTCGACTGGGTTTCTGTCGATGAGGCGATTGATCACTTGAACGAAAGCCAGCAGTACATTGAGGAAAACTTTGCCTCTGATGAGATCATCTTTGAACCTCGCGGCATCACGTTCAAAAACATCGTGATCAAAAAGAAAGATTGGCAGGGCCGCGCTTGTGCCTACGATCTGCGCTATAAACATCACCCCAAATATCGCCCCCCATTTGGTGAAACCCGATTCACCATCACCAAAGATTCGTTAATTGAACA
>NZ_JAWPOP010000982.1:0-524 GCF_033344345.1 Vibrio sp. 1978 | reverse complement strand
TGTAGTAGTTGGTCTTTCTCTTGCCACACATCCCCTAACCATTGCTGGAATTGGCGCTTGTACGGCTTGTCGTTGAAGTAATCCCCTAACACCTGCTCATCAACTGGCAACACTTTCACATGGACCACGATCTTAGTCATGCGCCCCATCAGCATGTCTTTAAAAGGTTTGTCCGTATTCTCTGGATACGCGAGGGTCACATCGATGATGTTCTCAAATTGCTCGCCCATTGCCGCCAATGTGTAAGCAATACCGCCTGATTTGGGTTGCAACAGATGTTGGTAGCCCGCTTTGCTTTTACGCTGCTTCTCTTGAGTAAAGCGTGTACCTTCCACGTAGTTCACAACCGTGGTTGGAGTATGCTTGAACTTGGCACACGAACGACGTGTGGTTGCCAAATCTTGGCCACGTTTGTGAGGGTTACGAATTAAATACTCACGAGAGTAACGACGCATGAAAGGCATGTCTAAAGCCCAACATGCCATACCAATAAACGGCACATACAGCAGTTGTTGTTTGAGGAA
>NZ_JAWPOP010000981.1:0-524 GCF_033344345.1 Vibrio sp. 1978 | reverse complement strand
CGAGGACATAAGAATGCCTTATTTATTAGCAATTGTACTATCAATTTTCACTTTAACAGGGTGTCAATCTGCGTATTACTCTGCGATGGAGCAAGTGGGCTACCATAAACGAGATATTATGGTTGACCGAGTGGAAGATGCCAAAGAATCACAACAGGAAGCACAAGAAGAATTCACTAGCGCACTTGAAGCCTTATCAGCACTAACCAATTTTGACGGTGGTGAATTAGAAAGCGTTTACAACAACATCAATGACAAATACGAAGACAGCGAAAAAGCCGCTCAAGATGTGCGTGACCGTATTGCTGCAATCGAAGATGTCTCTGATGCACTGTTTGAAGAATGGCAAGGCGAGTTAGACTTGTACACCAGTGCGAAACTGCGCCGCTCAAGCGAACAAAAACTGCGTGAAACCAAAGCCTCTTACAAAACCATGCTCAGCGCAATGAAGCGCGCAGAGAAAAAGATGACGCCAGTGCTGAACACACTGCGTGACAACACGCTGTACCTAAAACACAACCTCG
>NZ_JAWPOP010000980.1:0-524 GCF_033344345.1 Vibrio sp. 1978 | reverse complement strand
TCCGTTCAGAAACGTTTGTTGCTGAGCTAAAAGGCAAAGATCCTAGCGATATCCGTGTACCAGTTATCGGTGGTCACTCTGGCGTGACAATTCTTCCTCTTCTTTCTCAAGTAGAAGGTGTGGAGTTTACAGCTGAAGAAGTAGAAGCTCTGACTAAGCGTATTCAAAACGCGGGCACAGAAGTTGTTGAAGCAAAAGCGGGTGGCGGTAGTGCGACACTTTCTATGGGCCAAGCGGCTTGTCGTTTCGGTCTAGCACTTGTACGAGCTCTTCAAGGTGAAGAAGGCGTTGTTGAGTGTGCTTACGTTGAAGGTGACAGCGAGCACGCACCTTACTTTGCACAACCTGTGAAGCTGGGCAAAGAAGGCGTAGAAGAAGTACTAAGCTACGGCGAATTGAGCGACTTCGAAAAAGCGGCGCTAGATGGAATGCTAGAAACGTTAAATGGCGACATCAACATTGGTGTTGAATTCGCTAAATAATCTCTATAACGCGAATTAAGAAGAAAGCCGATCTTAGGATCG
>NZ_JAWPOP010000979.1:0-524 GCF_033344345.1 Vibrio sp. 1978 | reverse complement strand
CAAACAGGAAACGCAGCTGAAACGGGAAGCTCAACACCCACTGACGCATGGGTTGTTCAGGCAGTACTTCATCAACCAGCAAGGCGGCACTTTCGGCCATCCGCCGCGCCCCACAGCTCGGGCAGAAACCGCGACGCTTACAGCTGAAAGCGACCAGGTGCTCGGCGTGGCAAGACTCGCAGCGAACCCGTAGAAAGCCATGCTCCAGCCGCCCGCATTGGAGAAATTCTTCAAATTCCCGTTGCACATAGCCCGGCAATTCCTTTCCCTGCTCTGCCATAAGCGCAGCGAATGCCGGGTAATACTCGTCAACGATCTGATAGAGAAGGGTTTGCTCGGGTCGGTGGCTCTGGTAACGACCAGTATCCCGATCCCGGCTGGCCGTCCTGGCCGCCACATGAGGCATGTTCCGCGTCCTTGCAATACTGTGTTTACATACAGTCTATCGCTTAGCGGAAAGTTCTTTTACCCTCAGCCGAAATGCCTGCCGTTGCTAGACATTGCCAGCCAGTGCCCGTCACTCC
>NZ_JAWPOP010000978.1:0-525 GCF_033344345.1 Vibrio sp. 1978 | reverse complement strand
CCGACAACAAAGAGCGCAGGCTTCTTAGGAGCAGTTATAGCTTTAGTGCTCTCTATAGTAGTAGGAGTTGCTGCAGCTATGGAGTTACGCGGCGGCTTCGTTAAATCTCGCTTGATTAATTTACTTCGTTTGGACTGAAGAGCTGTTTGAACTGAGTTACTGAGCTTTACTTGTTACAAGTAACATCTTCTCTTCATTTCTTTTCGTAAAGTACAAGGACATCATGCTGCAGTTGAAGTTTATAAAAATACTTGTATAACCTGCGACCCGTAGTACTATGTATATAAAGTATATTGACATACTGATTTTTGGTGCTCATTTATATGTGGTGTTCATAAGGATATGGAAGCTACTACTGTAAAATCATTGGCAACTTGTGGAGGTCGTATGGCTAAGGTAAGTCAGTCAGCGAACCCACTAGAGTTGTTAGCAACTAACCCCGTAGAACTTAGCCTTGTTTCTGCTAAGTCAAAAATGATGTTAATTGTTAGCACTCTTATAAAGAATAGTGGGATGACTCAATCG
>NZ_JAWPOP010000097.1:594-1336 GCF_033344345.1 Vibrio sp. 1978 | reverse complement strand
CAAGGCACCATCTTTTTAGCAGGCCCCCCATTGGTAAAAGCCGCAACGGGCGAAGTCGTGACTGGTGAAGAACTCGGCGGCGCAGATGTGCATTGTCGAAAATCGGGGGTGGCGGATTATTACGCCGAAAACGATGAGCACGCCTTAGGCTTAGCGCGCGAGGCGATTGCCAACGCGAACCGTCCAAAGCCGCCGAAATCAAACAGTGCCATCTTACCACCACGTTACGATGCGGAAGAAATGTACGGTATCGTCAACGCCAATTTGCGTTTGTCGTTTGATGTACGTGAAATCATCGCGCGTATCGTCGATGACTCAGATTTCGATGAGTTTAAAGCCCTTTACGGACGCACGTTGGTGTGCGGTTTTGCGCGCATTCATGGTCAGTTGATTGGCATTGTCGCGAACAACGGCATTTTGTTTTCTGACTCCTCACAAAAAGGCGCGCACTTTATTGAACTGTGCGCCAAACGCAAAACGCCGCTACTCTTTTTGCAAAACATCACCGGATTCATGGTCGGCAAAAAAGTCGAGGAAGAAGGCATCGCCAAACACGGCGCAAAACTGGTGATGGCGGTGGCGTGTGCTGATGTGCCCAAATTCACCGTGATCATTGGCGGTTCTTACGGCGCAGGAAACTACGGCATGTGCGGACGAGCGTATGATCCAACCATGATGTGGATGTGGCCAAACGCACGCATCTCGGTAATGGGCGGAGAGCAAGCCGCTGGCGTGTTGACTC
>NZ_JAWPOP010000097.1:0-584 GCF_033344345.1 Vibrio sp. 1978 | reverse complement strand
GTGCGCAAAGAGATAAACCAACGTCGCGGCGAAGAATGGTCCGAGCAAGAAGAACACACTTTCAAAGAATCGATCATAGACTTGTATGAGACCCAAGGGCATCCGTACTTTGCCAGTGCAAGATTATGGGACGACGGCATCATTGACCCCAAAGAGACGCGAAACGTGCTTGCACAAGCGTTAATGGCCGCGCTCAACGCGCCAATACCTGATAGCGAATTTGGCATCTTTAGAATGTAACCGCGCAATTGAAATAAACGTTCACAAGGAAATCATTATGCAGGAAAGACAACCAAGCATTGTTCCAAACGCTCAACGACACAATGATGTGCTTTGGCAGGTTGACGAATTCGGTGTTGCAACGCTGACGCTGAATCGGACAAAGAAACACAATGCCTTCGATGCCTGCATGATTGATTTGATCATCCATCGCTTAGATTATCTTGCACTAAGAACCGATGTGCGTTGCTTAGTGCTGCGCAGTAATGGCAAACACTTTTCCTCTGGTGCGGATTTAGCTTGGATGCAATCGATGGCAAATAGTACCCGAAAAGAAAACCTAGTCGATGCACAAAGCCTCGCTC
>NZ_JAWPOP010000977.1:0-525 GCF_033344345.1 Vibrio sp. 1978 | reverse complement strand
CGATAGTAATCTATTTATTTGAGCAACGATACGGGTTTACTCAAACATTTGACTGAAATCAGCATCACATACGTTTTTTACCGCTGGATGCTGAATCATTCGCTCGGCGAAAATAACGTAATACTCTTCTTTCAAATCCTCAACATGACCGATCAACTGCAAGCTGCGGTCATCTTCGATTTCTGACATGTAAACCGTCGGCGCCAAAAAGATCACATCATCACGGTATCTCGCAAAGGCTTTCATCAACGCGACATCATCAAACTCTCCCAAGACATCAGGTTGTAATCCTTGGCGATCAAACCATTGAATGACTTTTCGCCCCATCGCCGTTCGACTTGCTGGGATCAACAGCTTTTTCTTTTCCAAAATTTCAGGGAACTTGACGTCTGGAATGTCAGAAGATGCAAAGAAACTCATGCTACTCTCGCCAAGCTTCTTACTATAAAGGCCTGGGCTTTGCGTCGAGTCCACCGGGCAATCAGAAAGAATCATATCCAACTTGTGCTGCGATAGCCGTTCTAA
>NZ_JAWPOP010000976.1:0-525 GCF_033344345.1 Vibrio sp. 1978 | reverse complement strand
CGTCAGTGCACCTGTGCTTGGCTACTTCTATTTTAATCCCATTGAAATCACTGGAGAAGCCGCTCAAGTCATGTTGGAAAGTGGTTTTGAGCCCATTGTGCCTGTTTCTCTCGATCCTCACTTGCTGCTTAACCAAATTATCGTGGTTCTCATCATCTTATCCTTGTGCCTTGTCTACCCGATGATTCGTCTCCTTCGTTTACCTATCGCCAGTGGGCTGAAAGGGGGCGCGCATGTTGATTAAATTGGCTTGGCGTAATCTTTGGCGAAACAAACTAAGAACGTCCATCATGCTTGGCGCGATGGGGTTTGGGTTGATGGGTGTTGTCGCCATGATCGGATTTATGAATGGATTAGTGGACAGCATGATCAAAAATGCGATTGCTTGGCAAACCAGCCATTTGCAGATTCATCAAAGTGCGTATCTCGTTACTCCTGAACTGAAAGACATCATACCTGACTCGCAAAGCATCGTGACAACGTTAGACAAGCATCAAAGCGTGAAAGCCGTATCGGAGCGGTTTC
>NZ_JAWPOP010000975.1:0-525 GCF_033344345.1 Vibrio sp. 1978 | reverse complement strand
AACTTTTACGTTGTTAAAGCCCTGCTCTTGCAAGTAAAGCGCTTGCAGACGGCTCATGACGCCACGGTCACAGTACAGTAGGTAAGTTTTCGACTGGTCTAGGTCACCGAACTGCGTACCCAGCTTGTAGAATGGAATGTGTTTCACATCCACACCAGCGATTTCTAGTGGGTTATCGTCTTCCTCATCAGGGCTACGAATATCCAATACTACCGCGTGTTCTTCTACCGCTTGTACTTGCTCGACTTCTGGTGCCGCTTGCTCAGATTCTTTTGCGATATCACGAATGTCCATTTGACGCGCTTCGTAAACCACTTTCTCTAGAATGCTGAAGTCAAACTTCGCTTCTTCTGCTTCTAGCTTCTCTTTCACCGCTTTTACTGTTGGCTTCTTAGAGATCACGCCACAGTACTCAGGCATAGTTTTCGCGAAGTCTTCTGTACCGATTTCACGAGCTAAGTTGATGATGTCTTCTTTATCCCAGTTGATAAGCGGACGCAGAATCAGCGTATCCGTAACATTATC
>NZ_JAWPOP010000974.1:0-525 GCF_033344345.1 Vibrio sp. 1978 | reverse complement strand
GCGATCACAGGGAAAGGTAAAATCATCCGCAACTTCCCAATGGTACCAGGCATTGATCTAGCAGGTACGGTCGTAAGCTCTGACGATGCACGCTACCAAGCAGGCGATAAAGTCGTTCTTACTGGCTGGGGTGTCGGCGAAAACCACTGGGGCGGTATGGCGCAACGTGCTCGTCTAAAAGCGGATTGGTTGGTTCCTCTACCAAAAGGCTTAGACAGCAAAAAAGCAATGATGGTCGGTACAGCTGGCTTTACCGCAATGCTGTGTGTTCAAGCTCTGCTGGATGCTGACATCAAACCAGAAGCTGGCGAAATCCTTGTCACTGGCGCCAGTGGCGGCGTAGGTTCGGTGGCGGTGACGCTTCTGGCTCAACTGGGCTACAAAGTGGCAGCCGTTACTGGTCGTGTTGAACAAAACGGTCCACTTTTAGAAAAACTGGGCGCAAGTCGCATCATCGACCGTGTTGAATTTGAAGAGCCTGCACGCCCACTAGAAAAACAAATTTGGGCTGGCGCAGTCGACACC
>NZ_JAWPOP010000973.1:0-526 GCF_033344345.1 Vibrio sp. 1978 | reverse complement strand
CCAGTAGGTAGCGACCAGAAGCAGCACCTAGAATTAGCGCGTGATATCGCAACGCGTTTCAACAACATTTACTCGCCAGAAAGCCCAATCTTCACGGTACCTGAGCCATACATTCCAACGGTTAACGCGCGCGTAATGAGCCTTCAAGATGCGACGAAGAAAATGTCGAAGTCTGATGATAACCGTAAGAACGTTATCACGCTGCTTGAAGAGCCGAAATCGATCATCAAGAAGATCAATAAAGCGCAGACGGATACCGAAACGCCACCAAGCATTCGCCATGATGTTGAAAACAAAGCGGGTATTGCAAACCTAATGGGTCTTTACTCTGCAGCGACAGGCATGAGCTTTGAAGAGATTGAAGCGAAATACAAAGGCGTTGAAATGTATGGCCCATTCAAGAAAGACGTGGGTGAAGCGGTTGTTGCGATGCTTGAGCCAATTCAAGAAGAATACCGTCGTATTCGTGCAGATCGTGCGTTTATGGATGAAGTGATGAAGCAAGGCGCGGAGAAAGCATCGGCTC
>NZ_JAWPOP010000972.1:0-526 GCF_033344345.1 Vibrio sp. 1978 | reverse complement strand
AAAACATGACGGATGAAGATCTAGAACGCGCCCGTGAAGTTCGTGAACGTTTCGAAGCGGTGGTAAATAGTGGCGACGAAGTGGAAGAATGGAGTAACTATAACTACGAATTCCACAAAGCGTTATACGCACCTGCCAACATGCCAGAAACCATGGATGTGATTTACAACTTAAATACCAAATGCGATCGCTACATTCGTATGCAGTTGTTATTCACCACTGGCATTAAAAAAGCAGAACAAGAACATTTGACCTTGTTTGAAATGTGCCAGAACAGAGATATTGATGGCGCAAAATATCTGTTGAAAAAACACATTCTAGAAGCAGGTACAGCTATTCGTAACTTGCTGTTAGAAAGACAGAGCCCAAATAACTAAACAGATAACTTAGGGGAATCACGGATGAATGTTGGACCTAAATTTCTGTTGGCGGCACTGCGACAAAAAATAAAAGACGAAGGGCTGTGTTACAGCTCTTTATCAGAGAAAAGTGGCATTCCTCTCTCGAGTATTAAACGCCACCTTCA
>NZ_JAWPOP010000971.1:0-526 GCF_033344345.1 Vibrio sp. 1978 | reverse complement strand
GAATGATAAGTGTTAGCATGAAAAGGTCTCTCTTTGACCGATTCAGTCCTCTCTTCCATGCTTTGGTAACGGTTGAGATTTCGCTGCGTAAACCGTTAAGTGAGGCGTTGGCCTGGTCGACAGAATGCTTGGTTACGTCCCGAATCATCGGTTTCAGCTAGGTAATGGTTGCTGCAATACTTTCTGGTGGACTGGTTAACTTTCCGCAGGGCTGCCTTAAAGGCGATGAAGGCATTTACCATTGCGTAGACTTCACGTTTACTGGCTACCGTTCTTAACGTTTTTCATCTTCAGTTTGGTTGAATATGGATGTCGTAAACTCGACCATTTTTCATTACAATAGTGTGATTTTCATTCCATATTTTGTGTCGCAAATAATCTAGGCGGCAGAGACTACATGAGACTTAAATGTTTTAGAACGGTTTGGTGTCTTTTTTATTGAGTTTTCTGAAAATAAACAAAAATCAGAGAGAAATCGTAAGATTTTGCGTCTCGACCGACACAAAATCTCATGATTTGGAGGGGT
>NZ_JAWPOP010000970.1:0-526 GCF_033344345.1 Vibrio sp. 1978 | reverse complement strand
TAGACGTATCTAGCGCGGCCATCAAAATGAAGATCGACTACGATCGTCTAATGATCTTAAACAAACTGCGCACACAAGGTTATGCAAAATTGATAAGTGTCGACGTTCGGATCAACCCTTCACTTTATCGTAATCGATACGAGAAAGACGATAGGCCAAAACGCCCGCCACTCACCGAGTCAGCAGCTCAATCACTGATGACCATCGCTGATATGGCCCCACCAAAAATCCAAGAGAGACTAAAAAGGCTCGCAGATATGGCAGAAAAATCTGGCCAATAACCATCATCACGTGCGGTAAAATTTAGATAGAAAAAAACCAGGTCGAAACCTGGTTTTTAATATTCTTTGACTAACTTATGCTAGCACCATGTTTGGCTCTGCAAAAGCGACTGGAGAACCGACTTCTTCTTCGAAAGTTGTCCATTCCCATGCTTCTTGATCCGCCAATACTGCGCGTAGAAGTTGGTTGTTTAAACCGTGACCTGATTTATAAGCACGGAATTCACCAATAATTGGATGACCAC
>NZ_JAWPOP010000969.1:0-526 GCF_033344345.1 Vibrio sp. 1978 | reverse complement strand
TGATTATTGGTGGTGCCGTTGGCAACGTATTTGACCGCGTGATCCATGGTTTTGTGGTCGATTACTTAGACTTCTACTGGGGCAATTATCACTGGCCGGCATTTAACCTTGCTGATATGGCGATTTGTCTTGGTGCGGCGATGATTATCCTAGACGGCTTTCGCAAGAAAGACACAGCAAAAGCCTAAATCGTGGCCATGTATATTGGAAAAGTCGAATAACCCTAAGCGTCGTCCGTTGATTCGTACGACGCTTTTTATTATGTTGGAGCGCAAATCCGCACATCAGTGTATAAAAAGACAAAGCGGATAGACGTAATGACCCAAGAACAAGGAAGCAGTAACGTGACAACAATAACGAATGATTCGGTAGTAACCCTGCACTTTACGATCAAAATGAAAGATGGTTCGGTGGCAGACAGCACTCATAATATGGGCAAACCAGCGAAGTTTGTGATGGGTGACGGCAGCCTGAGTGAGAACTTCGAGCAGTGCTTGGTGGGTCTCCAATCTGGTGAGAAAAAAGC
>NZ_JAWPOP010000968.1:0-527 GCF_033344345.1 Vibrio sp. 1978 | reverse complement strand
AACACATCTTTGTATGTGATGTCACCAGCTTCAATAGAATCACGCACACCGCCTGAGTTCATCACTGCGAAATCAGCTTTTGCACGTTCCATATGAGCCGTTGCAATTAAACGACCTAGATTCGTCTGTTGGAATCGCACGACATCACGGTCACCTTCTAACTTACCGTTTGATTCCGCAATTTTCACATTCAGCTGGCTTTGGCCTTTTTCTTGGAAAGGACGAAGGAAGTCCAACATCGCTTTGTCTTGAGTAATTTCATCTTGAACAAACACACGTTGTGATTGACCATCCACGTTGATTTTTTTCTTCAAGTTTACAGGAATAAGATCGTAGCTCACCCTTGATAGTTCGCCGTTACGGAATTCGTAATCGGCACGGCCAACATATTTACCCCACTCATGCGCCTGAACAATGTAAGTACCGTTTTGTTGGTCTGGCTGACACTCATCACCCGGTTTAAAGTTCTTTTTGATAACGTTAGGACCTTCCATACAAACGGGCTCTTGTGAGTGACCACCCACAAT
>NZ_JAWPOP010000096.1:0-1343 GCF_033344345.1 Vibrio sp. 1978 | reverse complement strand
GCACACCTTCAATCGACAATACGCCCTTGTCGACCGTCATGATCATTTCTGCGCCAAGTTCCAATGCTTGATCGACCACCTCTGGGCTCAAACCGTAGCCATCTTCAAAGCGGTTCGGCACCAAGTAATCGACGTTATTGCTGCCAAGCATACGCAATGCCAATACAGAAAGAGCAGAACTCGTTGCGCCATCTGCGTCAAAGTCACCCACCACGATGATGCGTTTTTGCTCTTGAATCGCTTGGAACAACAACTCAACCGCCTGCTCAATGCCGCCAAGCTTTTGGTACGAATGCAATCCACGAGCAGAGGTTTCTAGCTGCGCGATGTCAGTAATACCGCGATTGATGTAAATGCGTTTTAAGATCGGAGGAATGGAATCTGGGAGAAGGGAAAGATCCGGTTCGGGACGTCGTTGAATTTCTATCATGCTTGAAAAGAGCCGACTATTGCGTCGGCTCTGCTCCTTAAAGGATTACAGTTGCTCTAAACGTTTCAGTAGTTCAGCTGGCGGTAAGTAACCACCAACCATCTCACCGTTTGGAAGGAAGATTGCAGGCGTACCTGAAATACCTAACTGACGACCAACGTTGTAGTGCGCTTGAATGGTCTCTTTACATTGCTCAAGATCTTTCGCTGGATTGTCGAAAGTGCGGCTCACTTTCGCGTTATGCATCGCCGCTTTTGGATCTTCTGCACACCAAATCGTTGCCATTTGCTCAGCAACAGGCCCTGTCGCACCTTGGCGAGGGTATGCCATGTAACGCACAGTAATACCTAGATCATTGTAGCCCTGCATTTGGTTATGCAGACGAACACAGTAGCCACAAGTGATGTCAGTAAATACCGTCACCACGTACTTTTCGTTGTCCGCTTTGTATTCGATCATGCTGTCTGCAAACTTAGCAATTTTCTCAGCATTCAAAGGCGCTTGGCGTTCTGCAAGTACGTCTTTGTAACCGCCGTTGTCATCAATCGCGTATAGCGTACCTGCAATAAAGTGATCGCCATTGTTTGACGCAAACAATATGCCGCCGTTGGTTTGAATTTCTAGCAGGCCCGCCACATCTGAAGGTTGAATATCAATAATAGACAGACCTAGTTTCGAGAACTTCGCTTTTAGCGCCGCTTCATCAAAGTGTTGTTGCGCAGTTGGCGCAGCCTGTTGTGCAGGAGTTTCGGTTTTTGCCTGACTTTCTTCCGCACCACACGCGGTAATAAAGAATGGTAAAGTCAGCAGAGTTAGTCGGCGTAATACGCTCATTAAAGTCACCTTTAAATAAATTCTTTTCATCCAATCAAAGAGGATGAAGCAAGCCATCATTATGCTCTTGGGTGGTGTT
>NZ_JAWPOP010000967.1:0-527 GCF_033344345.1 Vibrio sp. 1978 | reverse complement strand
AGGTTTTTCACTCGTTGACGATTGACGCCAATAATGATGTCACCTTGTTTTAGCTGGTATTGCGCGGCAGGTGAATTCTCTGCAACACTGGAGACTTTTACCCCTTGGATGGCATCACTTGGTGTAGTGTTACTTAACTCTGCTCCTTTTAGGCCTTCATGCAACGTTTCCGCTTTGGCTTTCATGTTGGTGGACTCGCCAAGAGTCACGTCAAACGATTTGCTCTTACCATCACGAATAACGCCTAGCGTGATCTTCTTACCTGCTCCTAATGTGGCGACTTTGGCGCGCAACTCAGAGAAAGTGTCGATTGACTTACCGTTAACTGATACAACCACATCACCGGCTTTTAGACCCGCTTTGTCCGCTGCGCTATCGGGCACGACTTGGCTGATGAATGCCCCTTTACTTGACTCGTAACCCAGTGCTTCTGCCAGCTCAGAGGTCACTTCACCACCTTGAACGCCCAACATGCCACGTTTTACTTCACCAAATTCTAAAATCTGCTCAGTGAGGTTTCTCATCAT
>NZ_JAWPOP010000966.1:0-527 GCF_033344345.1 Vibrio sp. 1978 | reverse complement strand
GCTGTTTTGCAATGTTGGCCGCACGAATAGTGCTTTCAGCATCACGACTGCCCAGCAAAAGGCAGACTTTCTGTCGAACCTCTTTGGGAAGCTCTCGCATATAAGCTGCCTTCGCTCTTTTGGCAGAGGTGATTTTTAAATCCTGGCTACACTGGCGGGCCGTGGAGTTGGAAAACGTAGGCAACCCCCTCCCAGTAAGGATTCGGCCCGTCCAACTCTGCGAGATCCCAGGCTTTGCTAGAACGATGGTCAGAGGAAGGTTTTCCTTCGCAATGAAACGCTCCAGCTCGGCCAGTTTCTGATCCGCCAGCCACCTTACCTCTGGGCTTTCGATCAGTGTGTCAGTGTGCAAGATGAAGTGGTGCTGGCTGATGGTCGCCCCACTCCTTACAGCCCGGATCAGGGCCATCAGGAACAGGTGCAAGACCGTTTCAGAATCTTTACCACTGGAATAGCCGATCATCATGGTCCACCCATCAATTAAGGCCGTGTGAATGGACTCAACCGATGACGTGATCAACGATGAC
>NZ_JAWPOP010000965.1:0-528 GCF_033344345.1 Vibrio sp. 1978 | reverse complement strand
ACAATGCCGCCCTGCATTATTCGAAATCTTTGACGCTCGTTCGTTTAAATGACAAAGAGCAAGCCGCAAATGAAATCGAAAAAGCGGCCAACATGGCGAAAAACAACAGTTACTTTTGGTATTTGAATGGTGTGCTACAAGAAGAGTTCAGTGTCGATAAGGCTGTGAAATCTTTTGAACAGGCTTACTTGATTTCAGGCGCGCCAGAGCAGCTGTACGCGGTTTGTGATATCTATATTCGTTACGATAATCCGAAAACGGATGAATGCTTGACGGAACTAGAAAAAGTCGCACCAAGCTATGTGATTGACCAGCTCAAACAGAAAAGAGCGCTGACTTCTGCAAAGCCTAAAAGCTAGTCAATCCGCATTTCATCTTCTTTTCGCGCGGTGACGTAACACACTGCAAATGGCACATTAAGGCGAGAAAACTCTTTGATCCAACGCCATTGGTTATCTTGGAGTTTATCGCCGGGCCCTTTTACTTCAATCCACTCGAACTCGTTGTCTCTAAAAGCAATCAGATCCG
>NZ_JAWPOP010000964.1:0-528 GCF_033344345.1 Vibrio sp. 1978 | reverse complement strand
TTCCATCACTCAAGTAATACCACAAATAACCGTGCCAGCATGGAGAGTGTTTGGGATGGAACACTAGTAAAAACAGACGAAGGGTATCGCTACACGTTTGCCATTCCTGACGTTTTAAAAGTGTCCGATCCTTATACTGCCGACTCTTCTAGCAACAACGGTTTTATCGCTTGGGATGCGGATAAACTCCACCGAATCGTCATGGCGTATGGCGAGCAAGGCAACGGTTTTACCTACGTGTTTGAATGGGTGCCGCAAGAAAGTTCAGATGCAGTGGTCTCCCGCAATGTGATTGAAACAGGAACGTGTGAAAACTGTCATATGGGCGAACCGCTTCATCATGGACCGGGCTATCGCTCAATTGATAACAACATTGCCGTTTGTACCGCTTGCCACAATGACAGTAATCCTGGCGCTGCGCCAGCCAGACGCCCTCTCGCTGCCGTTGTTCATCAATACCACGGTAATGTTTTCAAATTAGGTAGCGACAGAAATAACACCGAGACTTACAAACAACCTGTCGACGAG
>NZ_JAWPOP010000963.1:0-528 GCF_033344345.1 Vibrio sp. 1978 | reverse complement strand
ATGCTGGAGTCGAGCAACAACTTACGTGCGGTGCAAGAGCTTTTAGGTCACGAGAACATATCGACGACCCAAATCTACACACACTTGGATTTCCAGCATCTAGCGCAAGCGTATGACCAAGCCCACCCACGCGCCCGCAAAAAGAACGGGGAGTGAGCCAAAGCATGAAATTTTACCGCCGTATCGAGCCGATTAAGGCCATGACATTCGATCTAGATGACACGCTGTATGACAACCATCCAGTGATTGTCCGTATGGAGCGCGAGTTACTGACCTGGTTGCAACAAACGCATCCTGCAGTGGCACACATGGAAAAGGCCGACTGGTTGCAGGTAAAAAAACATGTTCTCCAGCAAAGTCCTGATCTCAAAAGCGATGTGACGCTTTGGCGCCTAGTGCAGTTAAAGCATGGTTTTCTATCCGTTGGCTACGATGAAGCGCAAGCTCAAGTTGCAGCGGAAGAGGGCGTGCAACTGGCGTTGGAATGGCGCAGTCAGTTTGACGTGCCGCAGCAAAGTCTCGATGTAT
>NZ_JAWPOP010000962.1:0-528 GCF_033344345.1 Vibrio sp. 1978 | reverse complement strand
TTCTCTCATGCTAATGGCAGTGCTGGGTACGGTCATTGTTTGTATGCTGTATGGCGATTTGATCACTCGGTACATTAATCCTCCCATCTCTAAATCAATAATTTATGGCCGCTGGGTTGAGCAAGATGTAGCGCCTTACTCGAGGGAAGAGTTTGTGCTTAGTGAAAGGGGCGTGACCGTTAATGGCTCGACCATTGCAACCGATTTTGAATTTGATGGCGATTCGTTCTCATACAAAGTCGGTTCGACCGTGCGCCATTTTGATTTTGTCGGAAAACAACATACAGAAATGAAGTTGGATGCGCGGGCGCACTATCTTCCGGTCTTTCGTCTTGAAGGGCACGCTGGCATCGCCGTTCGTTAAATACTGTGTTTTCTATTTGAGCATTCGCCATTGCGCGAGTGCTCAACATTCCTATCTTCTTTATATCCACATCAGTTCAGACATTGTCTGGACAATTTCGTAAATATTCTCCTGTTATCATGTTGTTCGTCTCGAAATGGATGAATTAACAACAAGTAAACGGA
>NZ_JAWPOP010000961.1:0-529 GCF_033344345.1 Vibrio sp. 1978 | reverse complement strand
AGCAAATGGGCATTCGTCCCGACCCCGATTCGTTGCCAATAGAACTGCGCGAGTTAGCCAACAAACACAACGCGATGCTCGATAGGTTGCAAACTGGTTTTCGCCGCTTGAGCGAGTTTTCTTCTGATATAGCACATGAGTTAAAAACGCCACTCACCAACATTACCACGCAAAATCAGGTCATTTTAGGTACGTGTCGAACGCCTGAAGAGTATCAGGATGCGATTGCCTCAACGTTGGAAGAACTCAACCGCATCACGAAAACCATCAACGATTTGCTCTACATTGCCAAGGCCGAAAACAAGCTCATTCATCGCCATGACGAAGTGTTTGCGGTGCAGGAGGAAATCGACCGTTTGGTCGCGTATTTTGAAATATTGGCCGAAGATGCCGATGTGCGAATCGTGAGCTCAGGCGACGGTCAGCTCTATATGGACAAAAACATGTTTGAGCGTGCGGTGGGCAATTTGCTCTCCAACGCGATTCGTCATGCGTATGCTGATTCAACTATTGTGATTGACGTTCAAGC
>NZ_JAWPOP010000960.1:0-529 GCF_033344345.1 Vibrio sp. 1978 | reverse complement strand
TGTCAAAAACTCTTTAGGATTGGGGTTGAAAAACAGAATCTGTCAAATTACTATGCAAATATCCAGTATGGATAAATATACATGAATTCTGAAAGCCGCCTTTTTGGCGGTTTTTTTATGCCTGAAATTTGAGTCGAGAGAGCTGATGTCATTCTGTTTTTCTGAAGTGTGGCTCAAGCTGCACGACTTCAAAGGCCGTTTAATTGCTTACGGTGGAGGCGGTGGCGTTAGCTTTTTCAGCAATGAAGTGGCAGCAAAAGCCCAGCAAGCTGCAGAAACGGCTGCATCCACACCAGATATTACCCTCGCAAACTTAATCTCTTTGGGCGGCTTAGCTCTGATAGCTGCTCGTTTTATCTTTGATGTTTATGTCTATTTCGACAAGAAACGCGCCAAAGGAGGTGCTCGTGGCACTTGCTCAAACCAAGAACTTTAACCCAAAAACGGATATCAAGTTGAACTGCTCCTGTGGATGTGGGAGCAACAAAGTGAGCCAATCAGCATTAGACCAGCTGCAGAAGGTTCGTGA
>NZ_JAWPOP010000959.1:0-530 GCF_033344345.1 Vibrio sp. 1978 | reverse complement strand
ATGGGTTGGATGTGCATGATTTTTCGGCTTTGGACGTGGCAATAAATGAGATTTCGTCTGTCAACTCAGAACTAAGCAACAATGACCTACTGGAGGGCTTAAAGATAATCCAAAAATCAATCCCTAAATGGACAAAGCAGCTTGGTCGTCAAGGTTACTTAAATTTTGTGAGTCAGTACTTTTAATTGAGAACGCAGCTAACAAAGCGTTCAAGAGGGACTTGGCACGCGTGGCATTTTTGGTTTGCGTTGGGTTTGGTGGTTACGGCACTGTGCGGTAGCTTTTGTAGTGCGTGCCTGCGCCCCTTAACGCGGCGTTAGCTGCTTAGAGGAAAAATGATGCTCCAAGATAAAGCTACATCAAGTTCCAATTACATAAGATTTATCGACAGAGTAATCGAAAATCGAACTGTTTGGGGACTTCAGCATCCTGATGGTGGTTGGGCAGTTTGTAATTCGAATCAGTATCCAGACGCATCAGTTTATGTTTTTTGGTCAGATAGAGCATACGCAAGTCGGGTCGCAATTGGT
>NZ_JAWPOP010000958.1:0-530 GCF_033344345.1 Vibrio sp. 1978 | reverse complement strand
CACCAACACTGTACCAATATGCTTGCTGGTAATGGATTTGGTTTGAACCGCGCTGAAACTGCAAAAACAAACGTTCAGACATGGTGGCAGCAATGGTCGCCATAATCGCCAACAACATCAGTACAATAATCAAAGCAACACCACGCTGACGATTAGCCATTGTTGTTGCCCTCCGATGCTTTGTTTCTTTCACTTTCCGCAAGCTTGCCATCTGGCGTTAGATACGTGCGCGCAATTTCACCGTAATCCTTCAACTTTAAGACAACTGAGACGGCTTTCGGCAACTCTTTATTGCTGTCCCACTCTTTCTTCCACTGTTTACCGTCATAAAAACGCATGTCGAAAGATTCCACCTGCGTCAGCAACGGAGTGACAATGCCTTCCTGCCCAACTGGGGTATCTGGATAACGCCACCAAACACGCTGCAAGGTTTCTTCTTTAACGCGATAGCCCACTTTAGTCACTTCACCACGCGGGAACTGTTGCTGCGGGTTATGCCAACCCACACGTGCAAACATTAGGCCTTTCGC
>NZ_JAWPOP010000095.1:0-1359 GCF_033344345.1 Vibrio sp. 1978 | reverse complement strand
GACTGACGAAAACTTATAATCCAGACAGTGATTTCCCTGTGCATGCGGTACAACACGTTGATTTAGAAATAAAACAAGGAGAATTTGTCGCCATCATGGGGCCTTCTGGCTCAGGTAAAACGACATTGCTCAATATGCTTGGCGGTATTGATGCTCCAACTTCAGGCAGTGTTGAAATCGATGGATGTTTAATTTCAGAGATGTCGGAGAAAGAGCTGATCGCCTATAGACGAGACAATATTGGTTTTATCTTCCAAGACTACAGTCTTCTTCCTGTTTTGACCGCGTTGGAAAACGTCGAGTTTGTGATGCAGTTACAAGGCAAAACGGAACGAGAATGCCGAGAGCGTGCCATGTCTCTCCTTGAGCAAGTTGGTTTAGCTCAGCAGATGCACAAACGTCCGAGCAAAATGTCGGGTGGCCAGCAGCAAAGAGTCGCTGTCGCACGGGCACTTGCACCTAAGCCTCGCTTTGTCATGGCAGATGAACCGACCGCCAACTTAGACGCAAAGAGTACTTCGGAGTTACTCGACATCATGGAGCAACTGAGCGAACAAGAGGGCACGACATTTATTTTCTCGACTCACGACCCGAGGGTCATCAAACGAGCCCATCGTATTATTGTGTTTGAAGACGGACGCCTCGCGAGAGATTTCGCCAACATCGGTAGCACGGCAGAGAAGTTTCATGCGTAGCGGCTTACACATTCGTTTTTCTCCGCCATGGATGGTGGTGGTTAGTCAGGCATTAAGCCTTTCCTTGCTTGGCTTTTTCAGCTTTTGTGCTGTTGCCAATATCCCTGGTTTACAACCTCGAAAATCTTGGGATTTTGGTGGGTATATTAAGTATATGGCAACATACAGCATGCCAGATGATCGAAGCAGTTCGCTCTATCATCTGCTGCACAATCGTCTGAATTTTGAATACCGTTTTTCTCCAAATTGGCGTGTTAATGTTGGCTTGCGAAACCGAGCTTTGTGGGGCGATGCGTTAGACATTCCTCAATATCCCGAACTTGTCGCGCTAGATAATGGCTACTTTGATTTGAGCAAAAACTGGCGCGAAGACGACGTTATTCTGAATTCTCAATTTGACCGATTGTATGTGAGCTGGAAGAGCGACGATTGGAGTGCCAGTGTCGGGCGTTTTCGTATTAACTGGTCCATGAATACCATCTGGAACCCTAATGACGTTTATAACGCGTACTCGATTTACGACTTTGATTATGAAGAGAGAGCGGGCACCGATGCCATTATGGTCAGCAAAAAACTTGGTTTTGCCGACGGTTTAGATTTGGTGTTTTCTCCTTCACAAGAATCTGGGCAAAACAGCGCTTCGCTGCGTTATTTTTCAAATGTT
>NZ_JAWPOP010000957.1:0-530 GCF_033344345.1 Vibrio sp. 1978 | reverse complement strand
CATGAAGCGTCAGGATTTAACGCCGAAAGCGGCACGCAAGTTTAAGTGTACAACGGACAGCAAGCATAAGATGCCTGTAGCTCCGAACTTGCTAGCTCAGGACTTTACTGCAACGGCTCCGAATCAAAAATGGGCGGGCGATATCACGTATCTTGCCACAAGTGAAGGCTGGTTGTATTTGGCTGTGATCATTGACCTTTACTCACGGCAAGTAATTGGTTGGTCAATGGATACGAAGATGATGGCAACACTGGTCTGCGATGCATTATCAATGGCTTTGTTCCGTCGAGAGTTCCCTGAGCAGGTTATTCTTCATAGTGATAGAGGTAGCCAGTATTGCTCGAAAGATTATCGAGACCTCATAACTGCTTATAATCTAAAACAAAGTATGAGCAGGAAAGGAAACTGCTGGGACAATGCCTGTGTTGAGAGCTTCTTCCATTCGATGAAAGTGGAAGCGATTCAATACGAACCAATAATGACCTGAGATGAGATGCGCCAAACGGTCTTCGAGTACATAGAGGTTGATT
>NZ_JAWPOP010000956.1:0-530 GCF_033344345.1 Vibrio sp. 1978 | reverse complement strand
AGATTGTCGTTTACAGCAAGTGAACCTACGCTCGTCGCTGTTTCAGAAACAGAAATGGTTGCTCGGTCTTGTTGAACACGTACCGCGCGGTCGCTATCTTCGAGAGCTTTGAGGCTAGTTGGATAATCTTTCGCAAGGAATGAAATACGACCCTTTTCGAAATTGCCAAGGATCTCGCCACCGGCGTCGCTCGATTGGAGTTGCTCAGCGTTGGCATAATTGCCAGCAACAACTGCCTGATAAACTTCTTGATTCTGGTCGCTGTAGTGGCTAAACAAATTGCCCGCAGACAAATTAGCGCAGCCAGACGCCATCAAGACCCAGCTAATCAGTCCAAACAGCTTCACACCTAATTTCACATTTATCTCCGCAAATGTGTGCTCAGAAAAGAATATAAATAGGGTGGCATAGGCACCACCCTTTTCAAATTAGCTTAGCTCAATACCATTGGACCTAAAGGACGACCGCCTAGTAGGTGCATGTGGATATGGTAAACCTCTTGGCCACCATGAGGGTTGCAATTAAGGATC
>NZ_JAWPOP010000955.1:0-531 GCF_033344345.1 Vibrio sp. 1978 | reverse complement strand
ATACGCTTGCTGCCAGCGGGGCGAAAGGTTTTGTCATTTGTACGCCAGATCCAAAGCTTGGCCCTGCGATTATGGCCAAAGCGAAAAGCTACGATTTGAAAGTTATTACCGTTGATGATCAGTTTCTAAACGCGAAAGGCGAACCGATGAAAGAGGTGCCTTTAGTGATGATGGCGGCGAGTGAAATTGGTTACCGTCAGGGCTCAGAGCTGTTTAAGGAGATGACGAATCGTGGATGGGATGCCGCTACAACAGGTGTTATGGCTATCACTGCTGACGAACTAGATACCGCTCGTCGCCGTGTGGATGGTTCTGTAAAAGCACTTGAAGATGCTGGCTTTCCTAAATCTCAAATCTACCGTGTTCCGACCAAAACGAATGACATCCCAGGTGCGTTAGATGCCGCTAACTCACTGTTGGTTCAATATCCAAAGGTTAAGCAATGGCTGATTGTTGGTATGAACGACAACACGGTTTTAGGTGGTGTACGCGCGACTGAAGGTCAAGGTTTTGCTGCTGAAAACGTGATTG
>NZ_JAWPOP010000954.1:0-531 GCF_033344345.1 Vibrio sp. 1978 | reverse complement strand
TCGGCTTGTGCGAGTGGCCAGCGCACAATTTCTAACGGCTCTGGTTCGTCGCCTTCTTGCTTTTCAGGGTACAGCGATTGACCTAGAAACAGCGTCATCTTGCTCGAAAAATAAGAAGGAGCAAGGATCACTTGTTTTAACGGGGTGAGTTCCTTACAACCAAAACCAATTTCTTCTTTTAGTTCGCGGTCAGCGGCCTGATGTGGCGTTTCACCGGGATCGATAAGACCTTTAGGAAAACCCAGTTCGTAACGCTCTGTACCAGCAGCGTATTCACGTACCAACAGTAAATCGCCCTGTTCGGTTACCGGTACAACCATTACGGCATCGCGACCACTAGGCTTCATGCGCTCATAAGTGCGATGCTCGCCATTGGAGAAGCGAAGGTCGAGGGCTTCCACAGCAAACAGTTTTGATCGTGCGACCGTCTGACAAGAGAGAATCTCTGGTGGGGTCCTTTTCGACATGGCGCTGACTCCTTGGTGTCGTTGGCTTTTGTAAGGTGCGTAAGATTCTTAATATATGAGAACT
>NZ_JAWPOP010000953.1:0-531 GCF_033344345.1 Vibrio sp. 1978 | reverse complement strand
CCTTTTTGCTCCTCCAACTCACCCTCTGTAGTTGCCAATTTTTGGCTCAAAGAGCGATTTTCGCTTTTAGCTTGCTCCAGGTGATCCTGTGCTCGGGTCAGATCTGCGGCTTTCGCCTCCAGCTTGCCCTCCAACTCAACGATCCGCTTTTCCAGCTTATCAATGTCAGCCAGTGAGCGTTCTAGCTCCGCAGACTTGAGGGATAGCGAGTTTTCTGCCTTACCAAGGGCCGCATCGAGCTCTGATTTTTTGTTGGTGAGAGCTTCAAGTTGTTCCTCCAGTAGCTCAGCCCGTTCGGTGGCATCATTTGCCATGTCCACGGCTTGCTGCATATCTTCCTGGTACTCAATTTCTTTCTGTCGTAGCAGTTCACGCTCGCGCTCAAGCTGTTCATCGGCGCTTGCTTTGGCTACCGTATAGATCTTCTGTAGGAAGAGCTCAGCATCGCTCATAACCGATTCTGGAAGGACTACCTCTACCAGCTCTTCATCGAGGGAGTGTTCCTCTGACCACTGTTTGAGATACGTTGAA
>NZ_JAWPOP010000952.1:0-531 GCF_033344345.1 Vibrio sp. 1978 | reverse complement strand
GCTTGCGTTTCTTCCCGGTGTGGCGGCCATTAAGCAAGTGCAAGAGCGGTTATCGCACTTACCGGACGATGTTGAAGTATGCCCGTTGTATGGTCAGTTGAGCTTTACTGAGCAACAGAAAGCCATCTCTCCTGCAGAAAAAGGTAAGCGCAAAGTCGTATTGGCAACCAACATTGCGGAAACCTCTCTGACAATTGAAGGTATTCGCCTTGTGGTGGATTCTGGTTTGGAGCGTGTTGCGCGTTTTGACTTGAAAAATGGCCTTACACGATTGGAACAAACGCGTATAGCTCAATCGTCAGCCATCCAGCGAGCTGGTCGTGCTGGGCGGATTGAAGAGGGGATTTGCGTTCGCCTCTATTCAGAAAGTCAACTCAAGCAACAGCCACAAGTGCCACAACCTGAGATTTTGCATTCCGATCTTGCGAGCTTGGTAATGGAGCTGGCGTTTTGGGGGACGACCGATATTCATGAGCTAAAATGGCTCGATATTCCTTCTGCTGCCGCGCTGCAACAAGCTAAGCAGTTGTT
>NZ_JAWPOP010000951.1:0-531 GCF_033344345.1 Vibrio sp. 1978 | reverse complement strand
TTCGATGATGGCGTTTCGCTCTGCGTTTCTTGCCACCATTCGCTGATCTTTAAGTCGATAATAAGCAGACTGAGGAGAGACATCCTCTCTTGGATCAATGCCAGTCGGATTGTCTTCCGAAATTGGTGCAAGGACTTGCTCATACCAATCAAACATCGTGTTACTCATACTCTCCCCCTCAAAAACACAGGAATAGTCGCATCATCTCGCCTAGCGGAGTCAAACTCACTAGGTTCTTGACGCACTTTAATGAGCGCACACGTCACGTTATCACTAGCGCCACGCACCAGAGCAGAGTGCATTAATGCCAAACCAGCTTGGTTAACTGAATCTGCACATAGAGTTTTATGCATTTCATCACAGCTTAGTTCCTTGGAAAGTCCATCACTGCACAACAAGAACTGGTCACCATCCGCAAGCTGTCCCGATACTTGGTCTATCGTCACCATCTCATCAACCCCAACAGCTCGGGTAATTACATTGGCTAATGGATGTGACTCTGCGTCTTCAAATGCCAACAAGCCTTGCTCA
>NZ_JAWPOP010000950.1:0-532 GCF_033344345.1 Vibrio sp. 1978 | reverse complement strand
GTCATCCGCATCTTGGATAAGAATAATTTGAGATTCACTGCCTAGAATTGCCATCGAGTCCGCATGCAATTGGACTTTGCGCTCAAATCCGCAACGCGCGCTAGTCAGGCAAACAAACGGTTTGTCCGAAATAAGCGTGCTGAGTCGGTGACTGAAAACTTTTTTGGGGTTTTCGTCGATGAACAGACGAGAGAGCTCTTCACCGAGCAGCTCGTGAGGGGAGTTAAGCCCAAGCAGACGAGCCGAAGCAGGGTTTGCTGAGATGATGGTGTCATCTTCAATCAGCAGCAGGCCATCGGGCAATAATTGGGTCAGCTTGGCAAATTTGTTTTCGGCTTCTTCCAGAGAGCGGACAAGTATTTGCTTTTCGGAGGTGTCGACGGCGTGAAACACCACGAAACGTACCTCATTACCTTCATACACTGGTGACAAACTAAAGTGAAGGCTGGTCTCTAAATCGGTTTCATCTAAGGTAATTTCAGCTTCGACATGCACGCCTTTGAATGCGCGTTGGTAGTAAGGTGCCAGCTTC
>NZ_JAWPOP010000949.1:0-532 GCF_033344345.1 Vibrio sp. 1978 | reverse complement strand
GCTAAAAAATTTCGTCTTGAACACTTCATGCTATCTCTCCTCGTCTTTTGCAAGTTCAGGTTCAGCAGCAAACTGAGAGTGGCAATCGACACATTGTTTGATGAGCTGTTTTCTGTCGTAAGAAAGCGCTTTCGTTTTGGCAGCGTGAACATCGTGACAATTTGAACAGGTCAAATTTTTAGCATGAACATCATGCGTCCAATTACTTTCTCTCAACTGAGTTGGAGCGTGGCAATCTACACACTGGCTATTCGCTTTGAGAATGGTGCTTGGATCAAGAAAAACCTTGTCATGCACTGCTTTTGATTGCGCAGCAGCAAACTTGATCACATCAGGAGCCCCTTCACGGTGATCTGGCCCGATATTGCTGTGACAGTTTGTGCAGTTAAGTGTTTTACCTTGGCTAAGCAGCGCTTCTGGCTCATGCGACAAATTCAGAGTTTCTTTGGCATCCTTATGACATTGAAGACATTTGTAGTCTCGGTCACGAATCAGCTCAACTTGATGGCGAGTGGTTTGTGCACCCTCAACA
>NZ_JAWPOP010000948.1:0-532 GCF_033344345.1 Vibrio sp. 1978 | reverse complement strand
CAAAAGTTCGTAATAACTGACCAGATTCAGTATCCCAGAGGTAAGCTTTGTAGTCGTTACCGCCTGTCAATGCGAATCGACCATTAGGAGAGATGGCGACAGAGTTGACTTTTTCTCGGTGAGCGAGGAACTCCAAGCGACGACCGGTGACTAAGTTGACGTAAATGGCTTTACCGTTTGAGAGCCCGAGTAGCACTTGTTCACCGTTGCTGGTGATGTCGATGTCGCGAATTAACGCGTCAGAAATGGACCACAGCCCTTGTGCTTGCGTCCAGCCAAGGTCCCAAACGGCAAAGTTCATTTGACCTGCGGTTACAGCAAAACGGCCGTTGTCTGAAATACGAATATGAGATACCGCGTTGCCATCGGCATCAAGCTCTCCAAGCGTTGCGAGTTTTTTGTTTTGCTCTAGGTCCCACAAAACCAAGTGGTGTTCTTCAGAGTAGAGCAGGGCAAATCGACCATCTCGGCTGAGTCCAAAGCTCGTTGAGCCCTGCGGTTCGAGTGGCCAACGTTGAACTTCATGCTCGGT
>NZ_JAWPOP010000094.1:0-1366 GCF_033344345.1 Vibrio sp. 1978 | reverse complement strand
GACACTAGGTACAATCCAGCTCGCGAACTCATTATACAAAGGCATGTCGTGGCTCATCCATTGGTCTGCAGCTTCTGGCATGTAGCCCAAAATGTGCAGAGCATCGACACAACCAAATGCTAGTGCGGTGAACGCGGTAAGCACCAACATGAACTGAGACATTTTGTTGCGAACGGGCGCCATCATCATCAAAGCAATCGCCACAGGATGAAGTGCCACAACCGCAGGTAAAGTGATTGCCAATAGCTGCTCTAAACCGATGTTGGCGATAAAGCCTGACAGTACCATGGTGATGACGACACAGCTTTTGTAGTTCACTTTGCTAAAGGTGTTGTCATAGAACTCGCTGCCTGCGGTTGTTACGCCAATCGCTGTGGTTAAACAGGCTAATACCATGACTGCACCCAACAACACCGAGCCAAACGCACCAAAGTGGTTGAAGGTGAACGCCGTTAAAATATCGCCACCATTGCTAAACTCTGAACCTAAGTAAGAGCTAGTGGAACCGATGTAAGACAACGAAATGTAAACAAACGCCATCGCGACAGCGTACATTAAGGCTGCAATTAGAGTGTATTTCGCCGTTGCTCTCGGGCAGTCCACTCCCATGCTGCGAATAGCACGGAAAATGATCCAACCAAAGCCAATTGAGCCCAACGCATCCATCGTCATGTACCCTTGCGTCAGACCTTCTGCAAACGCACCACTCACGTATGGGCCACTGGCTTGTGTCAACTCACCTGCTGGGTAAATCAAGGCAGTGACAGACATGATGATCAAAATCGCCATTAACGCCGGTGTTAGGATTTTGCCTAAGTTATCAACCAACTTACCTGGGTAAAGCGCAAACCAAATGGTTGCTACACAAAAGGCAATCGTAAACGGCACTAATGCCGCCTCACCAAAGATTGGGGCGAAGCTAAATTGATAGGCGACGGTAATGGCTCGCGGAATCACAAATGCTGGCCCGATGACGATGAAGACCATCACCCAAAAACTGGTTGCTAGCGGTTTTGGTAGCGCAGCGGTTAGCTTGTCTGAGCCATTAACGATCGCCACCATTACCAATGCTAAAGCAGGTAGACCCACGCCAGTTAAAAGGAATCCAGACATTCCACTCAAAAAGTTTTCACCCGCTTGGTAACCCAAAAATGGAGGGAAGATAAGGTTACCTGCGCCCAAATACATGGCGAAAGTCATAAAGCCTAAGGCGGCGATATTGCGTGCGCTTAACATTGTTATTCCTCTTACACGTTTCGCTTGGAAGAAACTGAAAGGAATGGGAGAGAGTATGTAGTTGTTCCCGTCAGCTTCTTCTCAAGCTGACAGAAAGTTTAGATATAGCCTGTCAGCTCTGAATCAGTTC
>NZ_JAWPOP010000947.1:0-533 GCF_033344345.1 Vibrio sp. 1978 | reverse complement strand
TTGTGATTTCTGTCAATTTATCTCTTTGAGCTGCAGAGAAAAATTAACTTAGGCTTTCGGTAACAACGGGTTTGTTGTTACGTTTTGCTATCCAATACGCCACGCCACCCCATAGCGCAACAAGCAACCACAATGCTGTCCAATGTTTGGCAACTTGCTGCCATGTCGCGCCCATTTGGTTGAGCGCCAAGAAGCCTTTTATTGCCCAAGTACTCGGGCTCAAATCGGCTATCCAAAGCAGTGGAGCAGGTATCGATTCAACTGGCCAAATGAAGCCCGCTAAAAAGATGAGAGGCATTGAACTGACTAGAACCACTAAGGTGACCAGTTCTCTTCTTGGTAGTAGATAGCCAAGCCAAAAACCTAGCCCACAACAACCCAGCAAGAACGGGAAGAGCATGGTTAAGAGCTCACCTGCTTTGGCAATGTGATTCACACTCAGACGTTCGAAGCTAAAACCAAAGTAATACGCGCTCAGTAAGTAATAAATGGCAATAAACACCAACGTTCTTACCAATAACAATGACCCGGTT
>NZ_JAWPOP010000946.1:0-533 GCF_033344345.1 Vibrio sp. 1978 | reverse complement strand
GACTAACAATATACTGCGCATAACTATTGCCCATAACTATGATTAAGCCGATCAATATAATCCTCGTTCCATGACCTTCACATTTTTAATGGATTATTTACCGCTCAAATGTGATCTATATCACCATTTAATGAAATCAATTATCATTTACAAAACACGACAAATCCTTACTTTACAAATACATAAAACAAGCCGCTCTCGTATTAGGTTCTTATTTCTTATAAAGCTCAAATTCGCGACATAGCGCCAGTATTTATTTTGAGCAGTAAAATATAATCAATCGATGATTTCGGCGTCAAAACCGCTTTTCAGCGACGACGCCGAATCATATACGAATGAAAATAACCAATAACAAACTACCCCGCGCTTTTAGGTAAATGGGTATTAAGCCCGACACTTAACGCCGCTTGGGTACAAAAAATCTAATAATCGCTGCTATGTTCAAAAATTTATCACTGAAGAATAAACTGGCTATCTCGGCCAGTGCTGCCATCATCCTTGGGGGCGTGTTAGTCGAAGGCTTGTCTTTTCGA
>NZ_JAWPOP010000945.1:0-533 GCF_033344345.1 Vibrio sp. 1978 | reverse complement strand
ACTCTATTGGGATTATCAGCGCTAGGTGCCAGCCCTGTATTTGCGGCTAACACCAATGTTGATCTTGCAGAAGATGCTTATATCTACGGCTACTCTATTGATGAAGCGTACAAGTTTTTCTATCACACGGCGGTAGAAAACAACTATCCACTGAACCGCTTTCAGAATATTCGTGCTCTAGCTGATGACTCTTACACCGCTCACCCAACCATTAATAACGATACGCTTCACCTTATGGGCTGGTTAGATGTTGCTGCAGAACCTGTCATTGTGAGCGTGCCTGATATGGATGAAGGCCGTTACTGGATCTTGCACACAATGGACATGGGCCACTACACCAACGCAGCGTTCAGTTCTCGTACTCGTGGCACAAAAGGCGGCCAGTTCATGTTTGCAGCACAAGATTGGCAAGGTGAAGTGCCAGCTTCTGTCGACGAAGTGGTTCGCGTAGACAGCAACCTTGTGAAGCTGATGGGTCGCATCATGGCAGTGAATGACGAAGATGCAAAAGTCGCGCTTAACTACATGGACCA
>NZ_JAWPOP010000944.1:0-533 GCF_033344345.1 Vibrio sp. 1978 | reverse complement strand
CACCGATTGTTGAAGCTGTAGCGCCTGAAAAGGCAGAGCCAGTAGCGGTTGATCAAGCTCCTGTAGAGCCGATCGTTGAAGTGGCTGAAGCACCTGTTGCGGAAGCAACAACAGAAACAGTTGTTGAAGAAGCTCCGGTTCAAGAGCCAGTCGTTGCAGAAACTGTGGAAGAAGCAGCAACAGAAGTTGCCGTTGAAACTCCAGTAGCAGCGCCAGAGATGAAAGCTGAAGTTATCAACGTTGTTGCTAAGCCACGAGCTAGCGCACCAATGACAAAAGCACCTGGTCCTCAAGAACTACGTGAAATCGAAGTAGCCGCAGCGCCGTTTAAAGCTGAACGCTACCAAGCTAAAGGTGCTGGTAGCCAAGTGGCAACAAACCGCGCCTCTGCAGCAATGACAAAGCCAAACTTCAACTAAGTTTGAATACATTGCGATAGCCTGAAAGCTAGAATCAAAAGGCCACCGAAAGGTGGCCTTTTTTTTGTTTGTTCTCGGTCTAGCGTAATTGGTCATATTAATATCAACGACGGA
>NZ_JAWPOP010000943.1:0-533 GCF_033344345.1 Vibrio sp. 1978 | reverse complement strand
AAGTTTTGAAATTTTGATGCCTATTGCAGGTGCGTTCCAATACCTTGGCCAAACGCTGACTTCTGCCCGTCGCTTGAACGAAGTGATTCTTGCTGAGCCTGATGTTGTCTTCCCTGAGCAATCTAAACGCGAAGAAAAGCCACTGGATATCGAGTTCATCAACATTGATTTTGCATACCCTGATGGACAACAGAAAGTGCTGAAAGACCTTTCGCTTTCACTTCCTTTAGGCTCAAAAACCGCAATTGTTGGTCAAACGGGTTCAGGCAAATCGACTCTGATTCAACTACTTTGTCGCTACTGGGATGTAAACCAAGGTGAGGTTCGCATTGGTGGCGCTTCACTAAAAGATTGGTGCGAATCCGATCTGCGCTCAGCAATTACCGTAGTGAGCCAACGAGTAGATGTGTTAAACGGCACACTACGTGACAACTTGTTAATGGCGTCACCAAATGCGACTGATGAGCAACTGGCGGATATCCTAACGAAAGTTGAACTGGGTGCACTGCTTGAAGAGCCGGGTCTTGATGCTT
>NZ_JAWPOP010000942.1:0-533 GCF_033344345.1 Vibrio sp. 1978 | reverse complement strand
TAGGTTTGTGAACCTCTTCTAGGCACAAAGTAAGGTCGGTTTGGCGTGCTTTAAGCACCTGATGGATACGGTGGTAACGTTCTAAATTCATAGTAAATAAATAGGGTATAAAAAAATCGCCACCCAGTGTGAGTGGGTGGCGATGAGTTTAGTTCTTTCTTCGTCTGACTCGGGTCGCCTGCGGCATCGCTTTGATTTTTCGCATGATACCTGCAAGGTGGACACGATCTTTAGTCGTCAGCAGAACGGTGACAGTATACAGTCGGCCATCACGTTCTTCGGTCGACAGGCCATGGATATTGGAGCCTGTTTTCGAAATCACGTTGGTCAATTCTGCCAGAGCACCTTGGTGGTTGAGCATGTCTACTTTCAGTTCTGCGATAAACTCTTTGTCGTAATCGTCAGACCACGCAACGGCCATGTATTTGTCCGGCTCTTTTTGGTAACCGCGCACATTTGGACACGTTTCACGGTGAACAACCAAGCCACGGCCAGGAGACACATGCGCAATGATGTGGTCATCTGGAATTGGG
>NZ_JAWPOP010000941.1:0-534 GCF_033344345.1 Vibrio sp. 1978 | reverse complement strand
AAATCACCTTCGGACGCGGTTTCTCAATCGCTGTCTTTGTTGACGCTGCTTTACCAAGTGTCGAAGCTAAGCCGTGAACAGCAAGTGCTTCAACGTGAAATTGCGGTTGAAGCCAACGTTGCGAGTTTGCAAAGCCAAGCGGCAGAGCTGAACAACTCTGCTAGCGCAATGATCGCGATGGCGGTTGTTTCTGGTGTGTTAGCGGGTGCTACAGCAATTATCGGTGCGCTTGGTTCTTTCAAAGCGGGTAAAGAAATTAAGACCGAGATGGCAAGCAACAACGTGCTGAAAACGCAAAAGGCGGGCTTCGATCAAGTAGAAGAGTTGATGAACAACGGTAACTTGTCAAAAACTCAACAAGATCAAGTAAAACGCGCACATTCGCTAGCGAAAGACAGCATTGCAGACACCACGGCTCAATTGACTAGCGGCGGTCGCAAGTTCGATAAACTGATGAGCTCAAACCAAGCGAAGAACGCGATTCTTCAAGCTCTTGGACAGATGGCAAACTCAGCATCGAACGTTGAACAAACT
>NZ_JAWPOP010000940.1:0-534 GCF_033344345.1 Vibrio sp. 1978 | reverse complement strand
TCTGCTTCGTGCTCTTCGTTCTTGGCTAGCAACACTTTCAGTTTTTCGCCGTCAGGAATCTCTGAGAACAGTGATTTTTCATACACGTGCGGGTTGTTGGCAATCAAAATGTTTGCAGCACGAAGAATTCGACTGGTCGAGCGATAGTTCTGCTCCAGCTTGATCAGGCGCAGGTTCGGGTAATCTTGCCCGAGCAGCACCAAGTTTTGCGGTTTGGCACCACGCCACGAATAAATCGATTGGTCATCATCACCCACGACGGTCAAGCGACCGCGCTCACCCACAATCAATTTGACCAGTTCATACTGACTGGTGTTGGTGTCTTGGTATTCATCAACCAATAGATAGCGGATGCGATTTTGCCAACGCTGACGCACTTCTTCATTATTACGCAGCAGCAATACTGGCAGAAGGATCAGGTCGTCAAAATCGAGCGCGTTGTACGCCTTCATCTGCTTCTGGTACATCTCGAAACAAAAAGCGAACAGCTGTTGTTGCTCGCCTTTCGCCATCGCTTTGGCTTGCTCTGGCGTT
>NZ_JAWPOP010000939.1:0-534 GCF_033344345.1 Vibrio sp. 1978 | reverse complement strand
AGCGTGCAGAAGCGGAATTGCAAGACAAGCTAGATAAGCGCATGCGTTTGCTATCGGCATCGATGGCGTATCTGCGTCAACAAGCAGAAATCATCGGTACGCAGCTTTCATCCAGCCCTGAATCAGAAAAAGCGTCTTTGCAACTTAGCCAACTGATCGTGAAGCAGAGACTGAATATCGCAACGGAAAGTTTGCGTAACCTGATGTCGATCGGCGACAAAATGGGCATTGAGACGTCGGAGTACAAGCGTCAGATCTTTGAAATCACAGGCAGCATCACGCACGACTTGCTAGACACCAAAGTGGTGTGGTCCATCATCAGTCACTGGTCAAACTCCGCGGTGGATTGGTTTGCGGAAAACGCACCACAGCATATCTTCCAGCTGTTCGTGTTTGCGCTGATCTTATTGATTGCTCGTGCACTGGCTAAACTCACGCGCAAAGTGGTGAGCAAAGCGGTGTCTTCTAAGAACTTGAAACTTTCCCACCTAATGCAGGACTTCTTTATCTCCATGTCCGGCAAAGTGGTGTGGG
>NZ_JAWPOP010000938.1:0-534 GCF_033344345.1 Vibrio sp. 1978 | reverse complement strand
CACAAATCGCTATTCTGAAATCCAACCACATTGCCGACAAAGTCATTAATGAACTGAATTTAACTCAACACCCTGAATTTACGAGCTCCGGTGGACTAAAACAAAAAATCGACGACATCAAAGCAGTCCCGTTAGTACAAGATTTATTGAATGTTTCTCCTAGCCCAAAAGAGACATCACAATACTCTGAGTCTTACTATCAAGCACTTCAAGCCTTCAAAAGAAAGCTAGAAATTGAACCTGTTCGAAACACACAGTTAGTGCGAATTAGCTTTCGTTCTGCCGATCCAAAGTTAGCAACAAGAGTCGCGAACGCGGTTGGTCAGGCCTATATTGATGCCAACTTCGAAGCCAAGCTCGTAGTGACTCAAAATGCAGCAACATGGCTGACTAATAACTCTCAAAAACTCGAAGAGCGCTTAAAAAAATCAGAGCATGCTTTGCAAGAGTTTTTGCTCAAAGAAGGCCTGATTGATATCAACGGCATCGACGACATCTACGCCAACGAACTAGAAGAGCTTAACCGTAAACTCA
>NZ_JAWPOP010000093.1:0-1366 GCF_033344345.1 Vibrio sp. 1978 | reverse complement strand
GTATTCCTTGCGCTATTTATTGGCGTAGGCACTTACTTATCTTTGCAAGGCGTGGAATTTGCCTTCTACCAGCTGCCAGCACCAATTGCGGTATTACCAGCCATCATCATTGCGTTTCTTCTCAGCAAAGAGAAACTTAACCGCTCTATCGAACATTTTATGCGTGGTGTTGGTCATCAAGACATCATCGCAATGTGCATGATCTACTTGCTTGCAGGTGCGTTTGCTGCCGTTGCAAAGGCTTCTGGCGGTGTCGATGCTACCGTAAACTTAGGTCTATCTGCCATTCCGACCAGCATGATTTTACCTGGCATTTTCATGATCTCAGCCTTCATTGCGACAGCGATGGGCACTTCGATGGGCACCATCGCTGCCGTTGCACCTGTGGCTTTGGGCATTGCTCAATCTGCAGGCATGAGCTTGCCATTAACCGCTGGTGTTGTGCTCAGCGGCGCGATGTTTGGTGATAACCTTTCTATCATCTCTGACACCACCATCGCGGCAACACGCTCTCAGGGCTGTGAAATGAAGGACAAGTTCAAAGAGAACATCCGCATTGCACTGCCTGCTGCACTGGTTGCTATGGGTATTTTTGCCTTCAATAGCACTGCGACTCAAGTGCCAGAGACTGGTCCAATTGAATGGTTAAAAGTGCTACCGTACGTCACCATTTTGATTTTGGCGGTTTCAGGGCTTAACGTATTTGTTGTGCTGACTATCGGTATTTTACTGGCGGGTGGCGTAAGCTTGGTTTCGATTGACGACTACGGTCTAACGAACCTAGCGCAAGACGTGTACAGCGGTTTTGGCAACATGCAGGAAATCTTCCTACTATCGATGCTGATTGGTGGTCTGAGTGAGTTGATGCGTCGCCAAGGCGGTCTTGCTTTCCTAACCAACTTAGTGAGCAGCATGATCCACGCGTTTGGCTCTAGCCATTCAAAACACGCGAACAGCCGCGCAAGTGAGCTAGGTATCGCGGGTTTGGTTTCTATGGTGAATGGTTGCACGGCAAATAATACGGTCGCCATCATCGTATCGGGTAGCGTGGCGCGCCAGTTGGCGGAAGAGAACAATGTCTCTCCTCGTCGCTCAGCAAGCTTGTTGGATATTTTCTCGTGCGTGGTACAAGGCATTTTGCCTTACGGCGCGCAAGTATTGTTGCTAGGCTCAGTATTTAACCTTTCTCCATTAGAAGTGGTTGCCAACTCTTACTACTGTTTCGCGCTGGCAATTGCAGCCATTGTGGCGGTGTTTATCAAACACCCAGCACGCCAACCTGCAGTGCAAACCGAAAACTAACGACAAATACCAAAAAGGCTCCGATGGAGCCTTTTTGCTTTCCGTTCTTCTTTATTTTCCTTGC
>NZ_JAWPOP010000937.1:0-535 GCF_033344345.1 Vibrio sp. 1978 | reverse complement strand
GTATGAATACGATAAACATGGTCAAGTCGTAAAGAGAGAGTCTGAAGATGGTAAGAAGAGTCGTTGGTGGTGGGATAAACAACAAAGATTAGTCGCTCATGAAGTAGATGGCACTTTACTTCGCTACAGTTATGGCGCTACCGATTTAGTTAATGGGATTGCGTATCCCGATGGATGTGTTGCCCAGATTTCCTATGATGATTACGGACGCCGCACATCGATAAGATATTTCAACGACGAAGACCAAGTCGGTTACAGTGAAGAGTACGCTTATGACGAGTTTAGTCGTGTTGCACAGATACAGACACCAGAAGGTGTCACGTCTTATCAATGGGGAGCTTTGGCTCAACAAGAAGCGGTAATCTTCCCTGATGGCAGCCATATTTCCTACGAGTACGATCAACAACGTAACCTAACGAAATTAGTTCGAAGTGATGGTCTAGCGTTTGAGTTTTTGTACGACAGTGAAGGGTTACTATCAGGTACCGTTGGATTTGATGGGCTACACAGCCAATTCAAATACGACTCTATGGGA
>NZ_JAWPOP010000936.1:0-535 GCF_033344345.1 Vibrio sp. 1978 | reverse complement strand
TAGCGTGTAATTGACACGATGACAGGCAGCCTATTGGCTGCCTGAGTTTTACGTAGCAGGATGTCACGTAAACATGCTCTCAGCGCTCCGCAGGAGAGAATAATAAAAAGGACTTTGTATGTCTGGAACTTCGTTTGGGCGACGTTTTGTCGAACGTCCATGGCTAGTATCTCTCATCCTTATTTTGCTACTTGTTGCTTGGTTGGCTGCAGGGCAGCTCAAAGCACAAGGTGACCACACCTCATCCCCATCTCTCCAATCTGAAAACACGCCCTTAGCTAAGGTGATGTTTGATACTTTCACCGCAAAACCTACCAGTAAAACGATAGAACTTTATGGCCGAACCGCACCCAATCGCCAAGCTCGTCTTGGTGCAGAAGTGGCCGGTAAAATTGTCAGTCTCAACATCAATAAAGGGCAACTTGTTAAGCAAGGACAAGTGATTGCTAACATTGATAAGCGGGATTTGGACAGTCAGCTCAAACGCGCTCAGGCCATGCTGCGAGTGAAAGAAAAGGAGTTTAATGCCGCAAAA
>NZ_JAWPOP010000935.1:0-536 GCF_033344345.1 Vibrio sp. 1978 | reverse complement strand
GCAACTTCAATACCTTGGTAATGCCAGTAATTTGCCTCGTGACGAAGTTCCGAAACAAAGCGAACATTGTCTCCTTCCGCGCGTATGTGCTTGAGCTTGTCGACACTGCCACTCGCCGTCAGCGGGATTTCCATCCCTTGGTAGTCGCCATCTTTCAAAATGATGGTGCCACCAGCAGGAAGCAGTTCTACTGCGGTAGCTAAATCAAGCGGTTGTGCTTGAGATCCGTTGCCTTTGTCGCTGCCGTTTGGTGCAACATACAGCGTCATTGGGTCTGGCAGAGAAACAACGTCAACGCTGTAACGGTGCGCTTGTGTCTCTTTGTTTGGGCCGTCAATGGCGGTGAATCTCACTTCCATTTGATTCGCGCCGCTATCGAGAGTCAGCCACTGGCTGAACAACTCGCCCGCCGTCACGGTTTGCTTCGCAACCACTTTGCCATTGTGCAGAACTTCAAATTCGCCCGAGTAGTTGGCACGAGCTTGAACCGGATACTCCTTGGTTGCAGAGCGAGGTGAAGAAGCGATTTGGAATAC
>NZ_JAWPOP010000934.1:0-536 GCF_033344345.1 Vibrio sp. 1978 | reverse complement strand
CCTTTGTTTACTGATGCTTTAGTCAAAAGTAGAAATAAGAATACGTTGCATCATGATTTATTGTCGTTTTCAAGGAAGTCAACCAAAGCAACAAGAATCTTTTAAAACCAATACTCAGCTCAAAGAACTGACGTTAAACAGTGAGCTTCGAGTGATATTCTTATGCAACTAGGATTATTATCTACGCCATAATTAAAATTACGTCCAAATAGCCCACCTTTAAGGGTTCTTTTCGCTGTCGCGCCCTTTCTCTAAATATCAGGCCATGATGTCGGTTTGCGTGGGCTTAAAAACATGTCGGTATAAATAATGAAGCATTCTTCCTCTCCCGATGCTATTGCGGGTTTTGAAGTCGATCTAAAACAAGCGCTCATCTGGGTCGCCCGTGCACTCGACTATGTAGGTGTCGATGACACTCACCACAGTCACCGCGTCGCATACATCGCCTACCAATGTGCTCTAGCCTTAAATTGGGATTTAAAGAAAGCAGAGTTTTGTTACTTTGCAGGCATGATTCACGATTGTGGCGTCTCTGA
>NZ_JAWPOP010000933.1:0-536 GCF_033344345.1 Vibrio sp. 1978 | reverse complement strand
CCAACCCGTTATTCGACAAGAAGTGATCCGTTACTCGGCGGACGCAGAAAAACAAGAAGCGAAAATCCAAGCACTATAACGCTTGTCAACGCCATAAACCACAAAGGTCACCTCGCCCAGCTGGTGACCTTTTTAATCCCTAATCCAATTGCCGTGACTTTTAGTAGAGTTCAATATGCACGAGCCAATGCCCGACACAAAAAGACGTGATATGTTGAAGAAAGCCTTTTTATGGCTAATCATCTTCGACTATTTATTATTGGCGTTTTTTCTTACCCAACTCTCTAGCCTCAACCTAAACAGTGGCACTATGATCAGCCTGCTGCTCGTGGTTTACAATGTTCTGCTTGTGTCGTTGTGTTTTCAACGAACCAACAAGCAAGACTCATACATCATCTACCCAGTGCTATCAGCAACGTTGCTCGCTTTTGTCTGCTTCCTTTACTTTTTTTTTCTGGTTTAAGAGCCCCATAACCTAATCAAGCACGCGTTCACTGATCATACGATTGAACGCAACAAGGTCAAATGAGCCTTTA
>NZ_JAWPOP010000932.1:0-536 GCF_033344345.1 Vibrio sp. 1978 | reverse complement strand
ATTCAACCACATAACCAGTACCGCCCGCAGCCGTTGTTTTGCCGATGATCGCTAGAACGATATCTTTTGCGGTAATACCCGGTGCGACTTTACCTTTCACTTCGATTTTCATTGTTTTCGCACGTGCTTGTTTTAGCGTTTGAGTCGCTAGTACGTGTTCAACTTCTGATGTACCGATACCGAAAGCCAGTGAGCCAAATGCCCCGTGTGTTGCGGTATGAGAGTCACCACAAACGATGGTCATACCCGGTAGAGTAATGCCTAGCTCTGGGCCCATAACATGGACGATGCCCTGATATTTGTGGTTTAGGTCGTAAAGGGTAACACCGAACTCTTCGCAGTTTTTCGATAGCGTTTCCATTTGGATACGCGCCATCTCGCCAGAGGCGTTGATGTCTTTGGTTGTGGTCGAAACGTTGTGATCCATCGTGGCGAACGTTTTGCTAACCTGACGAACTTTACGACCTTTTTCACGCAAGCCATCAAAGGCTTGTGGAGAGGTCACTTCGTGTACCAAGTGACGATCAATATAAAGA
>NZ_JAWPOP010000931.1:0-536 GCF_033344345.1 Vibrio sp. 1978 | reverse complement strand
GTGTTTAAGTCAGCCGCTTGAGGTTTCACCAAGTAGAACTTCGGAATCCATTCGTCAAAGTTCGCCAAAATATGTTCTGCATGGCTAGAGCCAGTCTCTTCGAGATGCTCCGCAATTAGGCCGCGCAAGTGCTCTTGGTGGATGTATAGATCCGACAGTGAAATGGCTTCCACTGATTCGTTGTTTACACGACCTTGGAAGTCTTGATTTTCATCCAACACGTAAGCAAAACCGCCCGTCATACCAGCGCCGAAGTTCACTCCTGTGGCTCCAAGAATAGCCACAATGCCGCCAGTCATGTATTCACAAGCGTTATCACCCGCGCCTTCGATTACTGCGATGGTGCCAGAGTTACGAACACCAAAACGCTCTCCTGCTTTACCCGCAGCAAACAGTTTGCCTCCTGTCGCGCCGTACAAACATGTGTTACCGATAATGGTGGCTTCGTTACATTTAAATGCAGTGCCTAGGTGAGGTTTAATCGCGATTTTACCGCCTGCCATGCCTTTGCCTACGTAGTCGTTCGCATCACCAGT
>NZ_JAWPOP010000930.1:0-537 GCF_033344345.1 Vibrio sp. 1978 | reverse complement strand
GCCTGTACTCTCACAACAAAGAAGTAATGACAAGCATCGCGGCTTCACTACCAATTTTGGAGCCAGGTGACGATGACTAAAGCAACCATCGTCAACCCTTGTTGCGACAGTGTGCATTTACGTAGAAGACGTCGAACCTTCTGGGAACGATTTGTCGGTATCAAAGAAGTGTACATTTGCTCAAACTGTCACAAAGAAACACCTCTCAAGTAGCAACAATATTTGAGACCGCAAAAAAGCCCCGCATCGCGGGGCTTTCTTCGTTTTGACAAGCATGTTTCGTCCTAAAATGTATGAATACATTAAGGATGAAAAACCGCTACTTCACACACATCACATTCAACAACGACGTGCCGGTTAACTGATTTGGTTCTCGATCGGCAAACAAGCCTTTCTTATCTTTACCCCAATACGGCAATTGCAGCGGCCATTTGTTCTTCTCCATCACACCAGAATCTCGCAACGCTTTAAATTCAGTCGCCGTAGCGAGCGACATGCCCAACTGCTGACAAATCTGTTGCGAGCTTTCGTAGTTGA
>NZ_JAWPOP010000929.1:0-538 GCF_033344345.1 Vibrio sp. 1978 | reverse complement strand
CCTTTTTTATGTTTTGCTCACAATGCATGCTTAAACATAGCGTGTGAATTTTTTCGGGTCGAATGCCGCTCGAATCGCTTCACCGATAAAGGTGACCATCACCAGTACCAGTACAATGGACGTCACAACAGACGCCACAATCCATGGCGAGTCCAAGTTGGACTTACCTTGCTGCAGTAACTCACCCCAGCTTGGTGTTGGTGGCATCAAGCCTAAACCAAGATAATCACGCGCTGTCAGTGCGGTGATAGTGGCGGCAATAGTAAATGGCGCTAAGGTGACAATCATGACCATGGTATTTGGCAGAATATGGTTAAACAGGATTCGGCCTGTCGAGGCACCCAACGCACGAGCTGCCATTACGTACTCGCGTGCAGATTCTTTGTAAGTCATGGTACGCATGTACCATGTCATCCCCATCCATCCAAACAACACGTTGATGGCGACAAAGAGCGTGAAAGTCGGTTGAACGATGGACACCAAAATCATAATGACGTACAGGAATGGCACCATTGACCAAACCTCAATCAAACGTTGG
>NZ_JAWPOP010000928.1:0-538 GCF_033344345.1 Vibrio sp. 1978 | reverse complement strand
GTGTATAGCCAACCATCACCAACTTTTTCGCTGTCATGCTCTTATACCTTTAGTCTTATCATTTTCTTTTCTTCTACACCTAACACCAGCCAATACGTTAAAAAGCTAATCATCCCGAATGAAACCAAAGTGGTAGAAATAAACCTTAAAATACTTTGCTCGAAACTTATCGTTAATGAAAACAATACGGCTATCGTTGGTATTAGTACTTGAAGCGCTTTGTTGATTACAAACAATATATATTTCATAATGGATAACCCGGCTTTGAGCTTGAGAAAAGCGAGCCTCATTCCACAAGAAATTACCTCCATAAAAATGGAAACAACGATAACGGTGTAAGGGGGATAACCTAACGATAGGAAAATATAGGCCAATGGCACAGTTAGCAGCAGCACTGACCCAATTGTTGACTGGTAAGCCTTTACGTCTCCGGTTGCTTGTATAGCCGTTTGAAGACCAACCGTCGTAAGGTTTACAAACGCAAGTACTAAAAATAGCTTGATAAAAGTCAGTACACCATCAGGATAATCTCCCAACC
>NZ_JAWPOP010000092.1:0-1370 GCF_033344345.1 Vibrio sp. 1978 | reverse complement strand
GACGGGCAGACCGGGCAAGAGGCTCCGGTTGTGCATGGACAAAGGGTATGAAGCGGAATGGTTGGGATCGTATCTGAGAAGTCGTCGCTATGAGCCTCATGTCCAGTCACGGAAGGATGAATCAGAAGCCATCAAAAACACGGATTTTAAGGCCCACCGCTGGGTTGTAGAGAGAACACACAGTTGGATGAATCGCTACCGTCGTGTCCTGACTCGTTGGGAGAAAAAGGTCGAAAATTACGAGGCAATGCTGCATCTTGCCTGTGCCATCATTGTCTGGAATAAAATCCTTTTGGGATAGGTTCTTATTCATTCTTTATCCCATTTAGTTTATATATCATGATTTGATACATATCTTGGCATCGACGTGTTATTTCAAGCTTACCTTTAAAAAATTATCATAAAATGCCTAGAAACAGATAAAAAGTGCGAACAAAAGCCGACAAAAAACATTTTATTGTTTATGGTTTTTAGCCTTTTGCGGAAGGATGATATAATAATTCGGCTCACACATTTATTTGAGGGTAAACAGTCGGTTCTATGACCGCCATTGAAGATAAGTTAACTCAAAACATAATAAAACAGGGCTTCACTAGATATGAAACCCTTTAATTTAACCTGAGCTTATTTTAATTTACTGTTACACAACTCTTGTAGCCGATTAATAAAGCGTGCAACATGGAAGCCATCACAAACTGCATGATGAACCTGTACTGAGAGCGGCAATAACAGTCTATCCCCTTCTTGCTGATATTTTGCCATTGTTATAATGGGTGCAAAATAATCGGTAAAATTAGCAACATTTAAATTAAAGCTATCAAAATTAACCCAAGGTAATGCTGAAATATTTAAATGATTTTCTGGTGTTACCCCTTGAGGAAATAACTTGGTATCACTTTTATAACGTTCCATTACCGATAAATAATTCACCATAAATTGATCAATATCGGATGAGTATGGGCAACTCAGTGCTGAAAATGTCTCTGTTTCTTGATGGAATACGGTGAATTGTGGGTCGACTGAATCCCATACGATCAATTCATCATCTTTTATCGCCATTCTCAACTCATCAAATTGATTCACGGCCTGAGCAATCAGATAGATCATTACCGGATAAAACTTATACGCTGAATCATCCAATGACTTTTTTAACGTCGTGATATCAATTTTGCTTGTTAAGCTAAAACCACATGGTAAACGATGCCGATAAAACTCAAAATGCTCACGGCGAACCCAATTTTTTACATCAAATTTTGTATAGTTCATAACATATCCCTTCTGAATTTTTATTTACTAAGAACCTATCCCAATAGGTTTTTAGTCCAGACAATGATACCACAGGCAAAATGCAGCATCGCCTCATAATTCTC
>NZ_JAWPOP010000927.1:0-538 GCF_033344345.1 Vibrio sp. 1978 | reverse complement strand
AACCACCAACCTTGTCTGAAACGGCTGAAGTGTCACGAAACCAAGCCACTCAACCTTACCTGGAGTCCTGGGGGCTCTACCTGGCTGAGCTTATGGGCAACGTGACGCCGGGTAATGTGTCCTTTATCCGGGTTGCTATCGAGCCGCTGCTTTCTCCAGCGGTGTACCAGCAAGTGGTCGATGCACTGGAGATTCAGGCAAGACAAATCCGCGAAGACCGGGTCACGCTCAAATTCCAACCCAGACAAGTGGAGTATGAGTATGAAACCGGCCATGTCTTTGTGACCGGTTATTCCTTGGTCTCTGGACCATCTGGAGATGAGCAGCGCCAAACTCGCACCTATGAGTTTGACATCGATATTGAGCAATACCGTCCAAAGCTCAGTTGGATGGATACGTATGAAGGGCAAGCTAGAACGAAGCGCGTTCGTGAAAAGTTGACCCAAGAGCAAAACCGGAGGGTGAATGATGCGAACCAAAATTAGTCGATGGATAACACCAAGCTTAATCGCAATGAGCTTGAGTGGCGTCCTGTTAT
>NZ_JAWPOP010000926.1:0-538 GCF_033344345.1 Vibrio sp. 1978 | reverse complement strand
GTGCTCGTGCGAAGATCAACGCTTGGTTCCGTAAACAGAGTCGTGAGAAAAACCTCGAAGCGGGACGTGAAATCCTCGAACACGAGTTGGTGAAGATTGGTGCGACGTTAAAAGATGCAGAGCATTACGCCCTAAAACGCTTCAACGTCAACACGCCGGATGAACTCTACGTCGGTGTAGGCAGTGGCGACCTGCGTATCAATCAGATCATCAACCACATTAATGCACTGGTGAATAAACCAACGGCGGAAGAAGAAGACCAGCAAGCGCTAGAAAAACTCCAAGAAGCCGAGCACAAAGCACCAGCGCAAAGTCGGCCGAAAAAAGACGCGGTAGTAGTAGAAGGTGTTGATAACCTAATGACGCACCTAGCTCGCTGTTGTCAGCCAATTCCAGGTGATGACATTTGTGGTTACATCACCCAAGGCCGAGGGATCTCAGTGCACCGCAGTGACTGTGAACAGCTCGAAGAACTGCGTCATCACGCTCCAGAACGTATCATTGATACCGTATGGGGCAGCGGATTTGTAGGGTCATA
>NZ_JAWPOP010000925.1:0-538 GCF_033344345.1 Vibrio sp. 1978 | reverse complement strand
AGGCTTCTACAATGCGGCAGCTTTTGAAAAGCTTGCTCGTGAAGAAGGCCTATACGCGAAAAGCCTAAACGGCGATGCTTTCTCAAACGAAGCGAAACAGAAAACCATTGATCTGATCAAAGAAGACCTAGGTCAGGTTGATATGGTGGTTTACTCACTGGCTTCACCAGTGCGTAAAATGCCAGAAACAGGTGAGCTTATTCGTTCAGCTCTTAAACCTATCGGTGAGACTTACACATCGACAGCGGTTGATACCAACAAAGACGTAATCATTGAAGCAAGCGTTGAGCCTGCGACAGAAGAAGAAATCAAAGACACAGTAACCGTAATGGGTGGTGAAGACTGGGAACTTTGGATCAATGCACTTTCTGACGCTGGTGTATTAGCGGAAGGTTGTAAGACAGTCGCTTACAGCTACATCGGTACTGAACTAACGTGGCCAATCTACTGGGATGGCGCGCTAGGTAAAGCTAAAATGGACCTAGATCGTGCGGCAAAAGCGCTAAACGAGAAACTAGGTGCAACTGGCGGCAGCGCA
>NZ_JAWPOP010000924.1:0-538 GCF_033344345.1 Vibrio sp. 1978 | reverse complement strand
AAAGACGAACTAAAAATGCTGCGTGCTGCAAAAGTCTTAGAACAAGAGCGTAAAGTCAAAATCACAACTACCCTTCTTGCCGCTCATGCTTTACCGCCTGAATTTGAAGGTCGCGCAGACGATTACATCGAACATATTTGTCAGGAAATCATCCCAATCGTCGCAGAGGAAAACTTGGCCACCAGTGTGGATGTGTTTTGTGAGTCTATCGGTTTTAATTTGGAGCAAACCGAAAAAGTATTTGCGACAGCGAAACAATATGGCTTACACGTAAAAGGCCACACAGAGCAGCTATCAAACCTTGGTGGCACTGAATTGACCGCACGATACAAAGGCCTTTCGGCTGACCATATCGAATATCTCGATGAAGACGGTGTGGTCGCCCTTTCGAAGTCCGATACCGTCGCCACACTACTACCCGGTGCTTTTTACTTCTTGAGAGAAACTCAGTTACCACCGATTGAGCTACTAAGGAAGTACCACGTGCCAATGGCTATCGCCACCGATGTAAACCCAGGTACGTCACCCTTTTCCGACC
>NZ_JAWPOP010000923.1:0-538 GCF_033344345.1 Vibrio sp. 1978 | reverse complement strand
CCAACGGATTATGATCGCGATACCGTCACGCTCAGTTACGAGCTAAGAGGCGAGCAGCACCAAGGTAACGTGACGCTTTACAACACCGAAACTGAAATCAAACGTGATGAAACGGTTATGGCACCGCGTTGGCCTTCGAACCGCTTGTCAAAGAACACGGCTAAGAACCAAAACCTTGGCTTAAATGCGAAATTCCAATCGGATTTTGCTCTCGCTCAGTTTGATAATCGAGTGACTTATGGCTTTGACTACATGGATAAGACGTCATCTAGTTACTACGGCAGCAGCAAGTTTATGGATGAATCGGCAGTTTCAACGGCGCTGTTTGTTGAAGATCAGTTCTTCTTTTCGGATGCCTTCTTTATTACTGCGGGTCTGCGTTTTGATGATTACAAACGTAAAGCGGAAACAGGTACAAGCAATTTTGATGACGTGACTTGGGCATTGGCTGCAGAGTGGGCGGTGACACAAGACTGGACGCTGTTTGCGAGCTCGCGTTCCCTGTTTAAGGGCCCAGAGTTGATGGAAACGTTCATCG
>NZ_JAWPOP010000922.1:0-539 GCF_033344345.1 Vibrio sp. 1978 | reverse complement strand
CCCATTAGACCCGAGCCAAGCACGGCAATGAAACCCGGCCCTCCGATGATTTTTCCTGCGGCTGCACGAGCGACATTGATGATGTAATCCCCAACGCCAGAGCGTACTAACAACGCACCAAAAAGGATGAACATAAAAACGAATGTCCAACTGATGCGAGAAATAGAACCGAACATGCCTTCAGAAGAGTAAAAACTACGGTAAAGCAGGGTTTCCATGCTCAACCCCGGAAAATGAAAAATACCCGTCGCCCATTTTCCCCACAAAACAACGTAGCTCAAACAGATCACAATCAACACAGGAATAAACCACCCCATGGTGCGGCGAATCAGTTCGATGACGATGAATATCGCCATAATGGCAAAGACCCAGTCACTAGTGACAAACTTAACACCACGCTCATACAACGCATCTTCGGCATATGGAATGTAAAGCAAACAGGCGATAGCTCCTGCTGCGATGAGCACATCGACCGCAAGAGCCATTTTGCTCTGCTTCAAAGAGATATGAGCCGGATACCAAAGTGCACAAATTACCGC
>NZ_JAWPOP010000921.1:0-539 GCF_033344345.1 Vibrio sp. 1978 | reverse complement strand
ACATTATTTTGATTCTGCACGTATGGGCGCGTTCACTTTCTTCCCTGGCGTAAAAGAAATGCTGACGGATCTACGTAAGCACTACAAACTTGTCGTGATCACTAACGGTCCAATTTTTTCGCAGCACCCCAAATTGAAAGCAACACAAATGGATGAATGGGTGGACCATGTTATTGTGGGTGGCGAAGAGCCAGAAGAAAAACCAGCGGCCAGCATATTCCAAAAAGCCTTGAATCTAGTCGACATCAAACCAGAAGAAGCCTTACACATCGGAGACTCTCTAGCGGCAGACATCGCAGGCGCAAACAACATGGGTATTTTGAGTGTGTGGGTGAATGCGACTGGCGCAAGTAATCCAACAGAGATAACGCCGAACTTTGAAATCCGAGAAACCGTCGAGCTAAAAGAAATCCTGAAAACACTCGCCCAATAACAACAGCGGATTAAGAAAACCACAACCCCAGGCGTTGAGCTGGGGTTTATTTTATCTGCGCGAAAAGCTCTGGGATCATGGGAGGCCTAAAGCACCAAAAGCTGTA
>NZ_JAWPOP010000920.1:0-539 GCF_033344345.1 Vibrio sp. 1978 | reverse complement strand
TTTGTCGACGGTGACTACCAGTTCACCATTCAAGATGAGTATGGTGACGGCATTTGTTGTGGAAGTGGCGCGGGTTCGTACACGTTGATGGAAGGAGCCAAGACCCTTGCTTCTGGCGCTGAGTTCGCCAAAAGCGAAACCACTGATTTTACGTTAGGTGACACCACTACGACTCCACCAGTGGTTGATGGGTATTATCAAGCCGCGTCTGGCAAGACAGGCTACGCACTCAAAACGGCGTTGTTTAACATCATCAATAATCACTCCAGCCGTGGCTATTCAGCGATTTGGACTTTGGTAAAAGACGCAGATTTGGATAACTACTACGAGAAAGATGGCTCCATTCTTGATATGTATTCAGAGAAGCCTGCGGGCAACGATGCAGTGAGTTTCACGAAAGTAACCGACCAATGCGGTCAATACAGTCAAGAAGGGGATTGCTACAACCGTGAACACTCGTTCCCGAAAAGCTGGTTTGGTGGCAAAGTTGAACCAATGAACTCAGACGGTCACCATTTGTTTGCCACCGATGGTTATGT
>NZ_JAWPOP010000919.1:0-539 GCF_033344345.1 Vibrio sp. 1978 | reverse complement strand
CAGACACTTCACACAGCAGACATGCGATCGCCATGTTTGGCGACAGTGCATTGGTTTTGCTCAAATCCGAGCCGTCGATAAGTTGTTTGAACAACGAAGTAAGAGAATTAAACATAGTAAGCACCAAGCTGTTTTCTTTTAAGATGGTAATAGATACGGTAAATCTCAAGGTGTCGTATCAAATTTAGCACCGCACTGACAGGTTATTTTCCTTTATCTTCTGCGCGAGTTGGAGGGAAGTTAATCTCCTCTCCGTCGCTAGTCAGAATGCCAATGTGACTCGGTTTCCCTTCATCGTCCAAGCGTAGCTCTCCGATAGCACTGTGATTAACCAAGCGATAAAAATTGTGAGTGCTTGGCGCGCGTTTGTAGATCTTCAAGCGTTTACGTTTCGTAAACCAGTTGAGTGGTGAACGCGGACTGTAAAGCATTCTGTCTAGGCCATCGCAGATCGTGAGCAGTTGCGTAGGGAACTGGTTTTTAATGCCACTACAGGTGATTTGATAAATATTCGGGCTGTTTTTTCGATAACGCAATTT
>NZ_JAWPOP010000918.1:0-539 GCF_033344345.1 Vibrio sp. 1978 | reverse complement strand
CCTAACTCGCCATACCACAGCAATTTGGCCGTATTTACTTTACCGCCTTGAATGGCGGTCGATAGGTAATCCGTCAGATCTTGGCCTAATGCCAAGGTTGGCAAGTAACGCCAAGTTTCACCAGCGTTGTAGAGATCCGCCTCAGCATAAAACGATAGGAATGGGCTTTGCTCTTTAGGGAAATCGAGTCGAAATGCGCCCAACACTTGAAGGTCCGGAGTCGCAGCCGTGACTTTATCCGACCACAAACGCCAACCTGCCTCATCTTGCTGCCAGATGATGTCGACTTCGCCTTGCTTGATGTTCAATGGGGCTTGGAATACATCCCCGTACGGGAAAACATCATCAATGACCGTGACTTTCGCTTTCGCTTGCTTCAAGTCACCCGCAACGCTGCCTTGCACATGTTGAAAGCCCGGCAACAGTTCCCATTGAGTCATAGCTAACTCATCGAGGTCTGCCGAATAACGCAGCGTATCTAAGCCACCATTCATGGCTAAACGAATGTCTTCAACACGACCTTTCGGCGCTAACTTATT
>NZ_JAWPOP010000091.1:0-1379 GCF_033344345.1 Vibrio sp. 1978 | reverse complement strand
GCCGACACCGCCCTAGCCATCGACACGGCCAACGGCCAGATCATCGACTTACAAGAATACCGGGAGGTTATCGAGCATGAGCGCGATAGACAGAGTGAAGAAGTCCAGAGGCATCAACGAGTTAGCGGAGCAGATCGAACCGCTGGCCCAGAGCATGGCGACACTGGCCGACGAAGCCCGGCAGGTCATGAGCCAGACTCAGCAGGCCAGCGAGGCGCAGGCAGCGGAGTGGCTGAAAGCCCAACGCCAGACAGGGGCGGCATGGGTGGAGCTGGCCAAGGAGTTGCGGGAGGTAGCCGCCGAGGTGAGCAGCGCCGCGCAGAGCGCCCGGAGCGCCGCCCGTGGCTGGACATGGAAGTTGTGGGCCGGGGTCTTGATCGCTTCCGTGACGCCTATTCTGGCGCTGCTGATCGCATCATGGCTTTGGCTGGAGCCGCAAATCATCGAACAACAGGGGGGTATATGGCTGGTTTTCAAGCTCAAGTAAAGGGTGACCGCACCGCGCAAGCCATCGCCCGGCAGCTCAAGGCCATGGGCTGCGACCGGTACGACATCGGCATACGGGATGCCGCCAGCGGCAAGATGATGAACCGGGAATGGTCAGCCGCCGAAGTGCTCCAGAACACGCCATGGCTCAAGCGGATGAATGCCCAGGGCAATGACGTGTATATCAGGCCCGCCGAGCAGGAGCGGCAGGGTTTGGTGCTGGTGGACGATCTCAGTGAGTTCGACTTGGATGACATGAAAGCCGAGGGCCGGGAGCCGGCGCTGATCGTGGAGACCAGCCCCAAGAACTATCAGGCATGGGTAAAAGTGGCTCAGGACGCCCCAGCAGGTCACAGGGGCGTAATCGCCCGGAAGCTGGCCCGCGAGTACGACGCCGACCCGGCCAGCGCCGACAGCCGCCACTATGGTCGCTTGGCGGGCTTCACCAACCGCAAGGACAAGCACACCACCCGCACCGGTTATCAGCCGTGGGTGCTGCTGCGTGAATCCAAGGGCAAGACCGCCACCGCAGGGCCGGAGCTGATGCAGCAGGCCGGGCAGGTGCTGGACAGCATTAAGCGCCAACAGGAACGGACGGCACGACTGGCCGAGATCACCGCCCCGCGGAGTGTGCGCCGGTATCGCCGCAGCGCCGTGGACGACTACCGCAGCGAAATGGCCGGGTTGGTCAAACGCTTCGGTGACGACCTCAGCAAGTGCGACTTCATTGCGGCTATGAAGCTGGCCAGCAAGGGCCGGGAGCCGGACGAGATCGCCAAGGCCATGGCCGAGGCCAGCCCCGCGATCATGGAGCGCAAGGCAGGCCATGAGGCCGATTACATCAAGCGCACGGTACAGAAAGTGATGGAGCTGCCGCAGGTGCAGGAGGCCCG
>NZ_JAWPOP010000917.1:0-539 GCF_033344345.1 Vibrio sp. 1978 | reverse complement strand
GACCATCATAGGCACTGAGCGCAATATGACTCCAAGTGCCAGAATCACCATGAACTGCTCTGCCAAATGACGAGTCTCGGCGCTCAATGCACTGAACGCATCGAGTATGAGCTGATTGGTGAAAAATAGAAGTACCGCAACACCGAAAGCAATTAGAACATTCAAGATTACCGTCGCCCAAGCTTGGTAATACACAGGTTCAAAGTTTTTCGCGCCGAGTTGGTTACCCACTAAAACCGCAGCTGCATTCGATAGGCCAATCATCATAGCGAGAGCAATCGACTCAACGGGCGTCATCACCGACAACGCTGCCAAACCTTGCACGCCTGCTTGTCCCATGATCGCGTGGTAAGCAAACAGCCCTCCAGCCCAAGCGAGAAAGTTGAACGTCGTGGGTAAAGATAAGCTAAGAAAACGAGTGATTTTGTCCAACACTAAGCTGGCACGAATATCGCCCCAACCAAAGGCGATAATGTGTTTTTTCAACCACAAATAACCAAATAAGCAACCAACTTCAATGGCTCCACTGGTCACCGTTG
>NZ_JAWPOP010000916.1:0-539 GCF_033344345.1 Vibrio sp. 1978 | reverse complement strand
TGTCGAAACCATCCGGTCAGTATTCCGAAAGATTGCTCTTGGTGAAGTCCCTCAAGGTTACACGTTGAACCGCATCCCTGCTGGTGCTGCGGTGCCGAGCTGCGCTCATCCTGGGGTAAAGGTGGATTTTAGCAAGGGGCAATACATGATGGGCCACCTCCTTAACGTGTTCATCGGTGTCGCCCTGAACGTCTCTGATCAGCCTATTGAGTTCAAAGAGGCGTTGTGTGGGAGCTGGGATGTGGCTGCGGTGACTACGTGGCCGCTTAACGTGCTTGAGCCCGGCCAGAAGACGGAGATCTATGTGGCGAAGAAGCAGAAGCGTGGTCTCGCACCAACGTCTAAGCGTCCATCGCTGCTGGGAGGTGCCCAATGATTAAGCGATTTTGGACACAGTTAGACCCCAACAAGAAGCGTTGGGTGTCTATCGCTGGCGGCGTCTTCGTTCTTTTTGCGGTCGTGACAATGTTCTCTGGTGAACCCAAGAAAGAAGAGAAGCGCGGTCGCCAAGAAACCATCAAGCACGTTCTCACAGACAA
>NZ_JAWPOP010000915.1:0-540 GCF_033344345.1 Vibrio sp. 1978 | reverse complement strand
ATGCCCATGCGTGAAATCATCTTCAAGAAGAAGTGAATACAGATGTAAGCGCGAATAAATGAAGTCAGAATACCAGTCAGCAAAAAGCCAACGTGCACAGGCTCACCGCTGGTAACCAGCTTCATGCCCAAGTAGCTACCAGCTAATGTGATGATAGGAATCGACATCAAAAATGAAAAACGCGCTGCCGCTTCACGAGTGAAGCCCAAATATAGAGCGGCAGTGATCGTTGCGCCAGAACGTGAAGTTCCAGGGATCATCGCAAGTGCTTGAGCAATACCAATAAACACCGCTTTCTTCCAGCCAGTTTGGTACTCATCGGCAACAAGCTTGGCATTCTTATCCACCCACCAAAGCAACAAACCGAATACGATGGTGGTTGTCGCAATCACATAGGCACTGCGCAGGTAGACTTCGATAACGTCTTTCATCAGCAAACCGAACACACACGCCGGAATCGTCGCGATCACGATCATCCATGCCAGTTTTGCTTCTTTACTGCGGTCACCTTTGAAGATCGAAGCAAACAATGCTCGGAAT
>NZ_JAWPOP010000914.1:0-540 GCF_033344345.1 Vibrio sp. 1978 | reverse complement strand
CTGCTCGAGAAGTCCGTCATACGAGTGTAACGTATCCATCGTCCTTATTTTTGTACAAAATTGCTATTCGGTATCGTTAAAAAGGTTAATTGTTTTTATATGAGTGAATTGGTGATTTATCCTTTCTAAATATGGCTACATTTAAAGGTATTTAATCTGGTCGAGTTTGATTTATTGGTATAAGATTCGCCGCCTTGTTGTAGAAAACCTGTTCCATCATGATCGATTTAGCTGTACTTCCTATTTATCTCACGGCGGTTATCGCCTTATTGCTTTTGCCTGGCCCTGATATGTTGCTGATTGCGAGCTCAAGTATGAGCTACGGTAAAAAGGTTGGCCTATTTGCCAGTCTGGGGAACGCGACGTCTGGCCTTATCCTTACTTTACTTGCTGCGATGGGGGTTTCAACCCTGATTGCGATGAGCCCTGTGGCACTCAAAGTACTTCACCTTTTAGGTGGTGCGTACCTACTTAAAATGGGTTGGGATTGCTTGAGAGCAGAAGCTTCATCTGCTCCAGAGCTTGATCAAAAAAATAAGA
>NZ_JAWPOP010000913.1:0-540 GCF_033344345.1 Vibrio sp. 1978 | reverse complement strand
AACCAGAATCTCGTTGTTTTCGCCAATCTTCACTTGCGCGCCAGGCATCGACATACCGATAGAATCCGGATCAAAGCACTTGTCATCCCAGCACGAAATCGTCGCGGTGGTTTCTGTCATGCCGTAGCCCAACTTCACGTTGATGCCAATAGCATGGAAGAAGCGACCAATGGTTTCATCCAACTTCGCGCCACCACATGGCATAAAGTTGATACGACCACCGAGCAGTGCACGCAGTTTACTGAGCACCAGCTTGTCAGCTAATGCGTGTGCTTTGCGCAGCATCATCGAAGGTTTGCGTTTTTCTTGATGGCAAAGTGCCATTTTCGCGCCCATGTTCACCGCCCAAGTAAACATGATCTTGCGATGAATCGGTGCTCGAGACACTTTCTCGTGAATCGCTGAGAAAATCTTTTCGTAGAAACGAGGAACTGCACACATCACGGTTGGACGCACTTCACTTAATGCATCGCGCACCTGCATGGTGTCTTGCAAGTAACAGTTCGTCGCACCTTTGTATAATACGTAGAATGTCCAAGC
>NZ_JAWPOP010000912.1:0-540 GCF_033344345.1 Vibrio sp. 1978 | reverse complement strand
CGCATGTCGAGTGCCGCGTATTCCGGTCTTTGACAAACGGCCATCGCGACTTCTGCTGCTTCTTGAGGTGGGTAACCATACACTCCGCAAGAAATCGCAGGCAGCGCCACACTTTGGCAGTGGTTGGCGAGCGCGAGATCCAGCGAACGTTGATATGCAGATTCCAACACCGCTTTTGGATCGGCGAATTTATCGTAAATCGGGCCAACGGCATGAATGACGTAACGCGCGTTTAAATTGCCAGCCTCAGTAATGCGTGCGTCACCAAACGGGCATCGAATACCGTCGACATCATCAACGGCATAACACGCATTGATAAGCGCAGGCCCTGCTGCGCGATGAATGGCACCATCGACGCCACCTCCGCCGAGCATTCTCGGGTTTGCTGCATTCACGATGGCATCGACATGTGCGGTGGTGATGTCGCCTTGGACTAACGAGATCGCGTTCATTTTTTTGAGCCTTCTACAATGATGAGAAACAAATGGTCAGTAACACAGTTAAGTGTAGCTTACTCATCAATCACTTGAGGTTTTAACT
>NZ_JAWPOP010000911.1:0-541 GCF_033344345.1 Vibrio sp. 1978 | reverse complement strand
ACCAGCGTTAACTTGTTGTAGATGTTGCTACTGTTGATCAACTTGCCGTCAATCTTCTCATCAAATCTACGTTTTAAGTTGATTAAACTTGCACCTAGGCCATATTCCATCGACATACCAGATGCTAAGTTTGCAAAAAATGTTTGAACGGTTTTGTCACTCGATAAATTATCTACGTCTTCACTTGCAATAGTAAATAAGTTGTCTAGTGTGCTTGCATAGCTTTTTACTTTTAAATCCAGCTCTCTATATTGAGAGTCTTTTAATTTATTCTGTCCAAGACTTGTAACAACGATAAGTATCGCTAAATAAATAGAAACGATTATTGCGCTTATCGATATTATCTTTTTACTGGATATTTTTTTAACAGCCTTTTTCATCGATTTTTCTTACTATCTTCTAAGAAGTAATCGTTATAAAAGTAGTAAATTGACGGGTAGTATTTTTTAACGAGCTTTTCATACGTCCCATTTTTTTTAATAGAATCTAAATAACGATCAAACGCTTCGCGTAATTCCGGTGAATTTTTACGGAACGCAAC
>NZ_JAWPOP010000910.1:0-541 GCF_033344345.1 Vibrio sp. 1978 | reverse complement strand
ATATCTGTTGCTGAATTTAATCGAGAGTCAGTTTGTCACCCCAACTTTGCTAGGGAGGCGGTTTAACCTCAACCCGTTGGTCATCTTTATGTGGCTGGTCTTTTGGGGTTGGTTATGGGGTGGAATGGGGCTGTTGATTGGCGTGCCGCTGTTGGTGTGCATCAACATTTTAGCGGATCGTTTGGCGCTTTGCGGTTCGACGAACATCTAACCGCAAAGTTGCCAGTGTATTGAACGTTGTGCTTAGTTAAATAACTTTTCCGCCGCAACGGGTGGGCTGAATAAATATCCCTGACCGTAGATACAACCTTTGTCGACCAAGTAAGCCACTTGTTCTGGCGTTTCGATGCCTTCTGCCACGACTTTGAGTGAAAGCGTCGTGCCCATCGCAATGATGGCGTTAACAATGGCGTTGCTGTCGTTGTCGTTAGGCACATCACTGACAAACGAGCGGTCGATTTTCAGTTTGTTGATTGGCAAACCTTTGAGGTACGACAGCGAAGAATAGCCTGTACCGAAGTCATCCAACGAAATCTCGATT
>NZ_JAWPOP010000909.1:0-541 GCF_033344345.1 Vibrio sp. 1978 | reverse complement strand
AATCTAATAAAAGTGAATTCTTTTCGTTTCCTCGTGAGTGGTATTGCGATTACTGTGCCAAGTTAATAAGTCATTGTTTTTATTGAAATAGAATTTAAATAACTCCTATCGTTGCAAAATGACCTGTAATTATTTCCTTTGAATGGATTCTTATTTGTAATTTTTTCTTATTCCCCACAAGCAATCACGCGCAATTAATAACCACCACCATGCTTACTCCTTATATTATCTGGCATCTCTCACACTCAATATTCATGGCATACAAAATGCTAGATATAAAATGCCACATGAAAAATATTGTTCATATTTAATGGCTAAGGCATCGCAATATAAGTTGCGCTTAAGCACTGCAATAAAGTAACCGCAGTAAAATAAAGGAGAAGATATGAGAAATGAAAACATCGCCTCAATCATTGAGCTTATTCACAGCGGTAATGATATTTACAAGAAAGCGATTGATAACATCGACAACACATCGCTAAACCATGTATTGCAGGATCTGGTTCATGTACGAGAACACGCCGCATTAGAGTTGAAACCT
>NZ_JAWPOP010000908.1:0-542 GCF_033344345.1 Vibrio sp. 1978 | reverse complement strand
CTCACGCTGTCATACTGTTTTTGCAGCTTTTTGAGCTGTTGCGGCGTGTCAATCAACTCTTGGCGGAACAATAACGCTAAAACGCTCGCTGGTAATGCACTTGCAAGCCAAGCAAGCGGACCTTCAACAGATAGTGCGTACGCTGCGGCAGGTGCAGTTAATGCACCCAGTAGAATCGCATAGCGAACCGTTTCGTTAATTTTTAACGACCAGGTTCTACCCGCTTTCTCGGCGGCTAGCATCCCCTTGTAAGCTTTTGCAGCAATATCCACCCATTCACGCTTGGGCTTAACGCGCACAGATTGATAACCGACAACTTGGTTTTTTTCATAGATAGGCGTTACGTAGGCATCTACCCAGTAATAACCGCCAGATTTGGTGCTGTTTTTAACCATACCTCGCCACGCTTTGCCTTCTTTAAGGCGTGCCCACATATCACCAAAAGCGGCTTTAGGCATGTCACTATGACGGACGATATTATGATTCTGACCGACTAACTCCTCGTGCGTGTATTCTGCAACGCGACAAAACGCGTCATTACA
>NZ_JAWPOP010000090.1:0-1400 GCF_033344345.1 Vibrio sp. 1978 | reverse complement strand
AGGCGTTTTTGAGCTGCATGATCAAGAGCCAAACTTAGGAAACAAAACGCTGATGGTAAGGTGGATAAAAGAATCTATGAGAAAGAGGCTGTTATGTTTATTCGAGTTATTTTTACAGCATTATCATTTTGCGCTGTTTTCATTGTGGTGAGTGACAACATACCGGGTTGGGGGAATGCTTTGGGGTGGAGTTACATCTTGGGTATGTTGGCTCTGGGGGTAATAACATTGAAAGCCGAACAGCTCATGGCATGGTGTGATAAGCAATTAGCGAAAAAGAGAAAATGAAGAGGTATACTAGGTGTGTTAATAATTAACACATGGTGATTTTATGGCTAGAACAACAAGCGTCACAATCGGAGAATCTCTTGATTGTTTTATCGAAAGAATGATCGCAACAGGTCGTTATGGCTCAACAAGTGAAGTGATGAGAAGTGCATTGCGACTACTCGAACAACAAGAGAATCAACAAGACTTACTGCGAAAAGCGCTCGATGAGGGTGAGGCGAGCGGAGAGTGTTCCTTGTCATTAAAAGAAGTGGCAGCAAGAAGAAAGGCCAAGCTGCATGTATAAACTTTCCCAAAAAGCAGCAGACGATTTTGGGGATATCTACGAATATACCTTTTTAAATTTTGGCGCAGAGCAAGCCGACAACTACACCGATGAAATGGAACAATGTTTACAAACTCTGTCAGAGGCACCATTCATTGGTCGAGATTGTTCCGAACTTCGTTCTGGCGTACGTCGTCATGATCATCAGAAACACGCCATTTTTTATCGAGTTCGAGAGTTCGATATCTTTGTTATCCGGATCTTGCACCAACAGATGAACCCAATGTTGCATCTTTAAATTACTTAATTTTTTGATAAAACCTAGAAAAACGCCCCTTAGAGGGCGTTTTTTGTTTCAAACGAACAGCGCCATCTTTGCCCTGTAAATCGCCTGAAAAGCGTCACAAACTTTCAGCCCGATTTCTGGGTCAGTAGGGCATAGTAAGTGCTTAAAAACGTGCCTAGAGCCTCTGATGGCGTTCTAAGGGCTGTTTTTGATAGCTAACTCGCCCGTTTAACATAATAGGAATAATAGACACCGATTTTGAGTGTGGCTCAGGCATAAATTTGGATTCTGATTAATGTATACATCTTCAAGTGGTTCTATGAAATTGGTATACATTAATCAATAGGGGGAGGTGATTTTCGTTACAGAGTCACGCGTTGCGAATCACTCTTAAATGCTTTGTTAGAGCACTTTGCTCTGTGTCACCAAGTCAAAAGCTTCGTTAACTTTTTTCCCAAGCGAAATCTGTTTGATTCCTGCAGGAACATGTAAGAACAGTGGAAAAATAGCCCAAAAAAAGAATAGCCCAATAACAACAAACAACCATCCACCTACTACTTG
>NZ_JAWPOP010000907.1:0-543 GCF_033344345.1 Vibrio sp. 1978 | reverse complement strand
CACCGCTCAAAAGTTGGTGCTCAACATGCTCACTACAGCAAGTATGATCCGTTTAGGTAAGAGCTACCAAAACTTGATGGTGGACGTGAAAGCGACCAACAACAAATTGGTCGCGCGTGCTGCTCGCATTGTTATGCAGGCGACGGAGTGCACTAAAGAAGAGGCAACCGAGGTACTTAAGCAGACCAATTATGAGGTGAAACTGGCGATCTTAATGATCTTGACCGATCTTGATATCGAGTCCGCACGTCAGCACCTTCATCATCAAGACGGCTTCTTGCGTAAAGCGGTAGAAAGCCACAAAGCAAACTGACCTAATGTAAGAAGGTTGGACAGTAAAAAGGTGGCTCATGGGCCACCTTATCTTTTTGCCGGAGCTGATACATCAAGCATCAATCCTCGTCATACAACCACTCATCAAATTCACGATTTAACTCGTTATTCACCTTACGCTTGATCTGGTCTGGATCAGTGGCTTTTTTAACGCGTTCCACTTTATTCGTGTACTGGCTTGTCGCCTCGTTCACTTCCCGTTTCATTTTG
>NZ_JAWPOP010000906.1:0-544 GCF_033344345.1 Vibrio sp. 1978 | reverse complement strand
GCGCCATCGGTCAAGTTATAGATCTCGATGGATTCGTTGTAGAAGGCGCGTTTGAAGGCTTTAAACGAAATGTCGTTTTTTACATTGGATTGCTCGTAACGCTGACGCGCAGCATCGGCCATCTGATATTCAAGATCTTGAAGTTCAAACTCTTGGTTAAAAAACGAATCCCAAGCGCAAAGGCGAGCTATTGCCTTAGGTGAACTGTTATCACTTTTTAGTTTTGAGAGACGCTTTGCGTAAGCCGCTTGATATTTATCCACGATATATTCCTGCATGAATAGATGCTGAGTCATTGAATGACTCAGAACATTCTGGTCGGTTGTAAAAGCAAAATTGTGGGATGAAAAGGCGTACTTTTACGTCGGTGGCAGAACTACAAATAAAAATATCAAAGAGCGTTTGTGGTGGGGATGATATGGGGTGGTAGGGGAAGAGGACAAACAAAATAAATTAGTCTACGTCACAATCAATGTTTGTTGATTTATTCAATCCTTAGTGTTCTTTGTCTTCTGATGTGCACATTTCGTGGTTAAAAAAAGAT
>NZ_JAWPOP010000905.1:0-544 GCF_033344345.1 Vibrio sp. 1978 | reverse complement strand
CAGATCGGTGTGCATATTCCATAGTTAAAGCCCTTAGAATTTGTCGTGTTTCATAAGTAAAACCGGTACTGAGCTTGTCATAGAATTGACTGTCTCTGACGATCCTCTGTTATTTGAGCAAGTTCTATAACCTAAACTTTGCTCGCTTCCTATACTGAATGAAGCAGAGTTTTTATAACAACAAGAGGCAGCTTGCATGACAAGAACAACCTCATTTGCACTCGTTCTATTACTGATGTGCGCATACTTTGGTTACAACCGTTATTACGTGTATCCGCAGCAGTTGGAAACACAGGCCAAATCCATGTTGATACAAATGGCAAATCGCGAAGAGTGGATGGATGTGTTTGAAATGATGAACCGCGTAGAAGCGCACAAAGGGCATTTAGAGCTCGTGGCCGATGTTACGTCTTCTGATGGCAAACGTGCTTACAGTGAAGGCTTTATTACCTATACTGATCGTGAAGGTGTCGTCTGTAAACAGGTGGTGTTTAACTTTAAAATCAACTCTTTGAAAAACTACAGTATTTCAGACTTACGAGAC
>NZ_JAWPOP010000904.1:0-544 GCF_033344345.1 Vibrio sp. 1978 | reverse complement strand
ACAAACACTTTTGACTGCCCGAGTACACAGCATCAAGCTGCCATTCATCAACTTTTAACGGTACGCCGCCTAACGATGTAACGGCGTCCACAATCGACAACACATTATATTGCTTGGCTAACTTACCTAGAGTTTGTGCATCACTGACAGCACCGGTGGATGTCTCAGCATGCACAAAAGCCAGAATTTTTGTATCAGGATGTTGCTGTAGTGCTTGTTCAACTTTATCTACTGAAACAGGCGCACCCCATTCATCATCGACTAGCACCACTTCGCCACCAGCACGAATAACGTTTTCACGCATGCGCTCGCCAAAGACACCGTTTCGACAAACGATGACTTTGTCACCTTTCTCGATCAAGTTAACGAAACAAGTCTCCATCCCAGCACTGCCTGGAGCAGAAACCGCAATAGTGAACTCATTTTCGGTTTGAAAAGCGTATTTCAACAGCTGTTTAAGCTCATCCATCATCGCGATAAACAGAGGGTCTAAATGACCAACCGTTGGACGGCTAAGGGCTTGCAATACCTGCGGATAAACATC
>NZ_JAWPOP010000903.1:0-544 GCF_033344345.1 Vibrio sp. 1978 | reverse complement strand
GTCGACATATCTAAGCGATGCACGACTTGGATATCTGGGTGCTCCTCCTGTAAACGACTCCACATGCTGTCATGGTGTTCTGCAAGACGTCCCGGAACTGACAACAAACCAGACGGCTTATTCACAGCCAAGATATGGTCGTCCTCAAAAACGATGTCGATCCAAGGATCTGTCGGTGGGTTGTACTCAAGCATTGCCATGGGTGGGATCTCTAGAAAATAAAAACGCCGCGATTATAACGAGGGCTCAGCCAAAACGCATTTTAATTTCGCGACCAATGAAAACACCAAAACCAACAGGGTTAATCAAGTCAATAAATTCGAAAAATAAAATAAAAACTGATTTGTAAATATAGTTTGACAAGTACTGCGGGAGTGATATTTATAGAGTGGTTACCCAAATAACTTTATTCCGTTCGGAAAAGCACCCCATAACATTAAATAAGGTTTCACGCCGTTTGGATTCCCGCGAACCGTTCTCGCGGGGGAAGGTTATGCCGTTATACACAACATCAAAGGACAATAAGAAATGGAATCCGCCGTAC
>NZ_JAWPOP010000902.1:0-545 GCF_033344345.1 Vibrio sp. 1978 | reverse complement strand
TTTCCAGCGCGCTTGGCTCAAGCAAAACCAAACTCCCGCCGCTTGTACAGACTGCGATTGCGACTTCAGTAAGCCTTCACATACCGCAACAGCACGGGTGTAACGGCCAGTTTGCAAACACGCGACCGCGAGCGTGTGTAACGCATCTTCGCGTTCTGGTTCGAGTTCTAAAACGGCATCCAGTATCGCGATGGCTTGATCGGGTTGTTGGTATTGAACTTGAAGCGCAGCGTGAACCAGCAGCAGCTCAATATCTTTGGTGCTTAGCATGTGGGTTAAACCTGAATAAGAAGATTGAGCGCCATGGTGAGGTAACGCTGGTCCAGTTGTGTGCTTTGTAGCGTTTCGGCGGCTTTAGCAAGGTTCGCTGAGCCAGATTCCTGTGCGAGTTGCTGAACGCGAGCTAAAGTGTTGTCGAATTGCTGGCGGTACTTTTCTGGACGAAGCAATTCACAATGGTTCAGTTTTGGCTTCGCTAACGCCAACAAATATTGATCGGACGGTCTTAGGTCATACAGTTTTTCCAAATGAGTCGCGACGGCTTG
>NZ_JAWPOP010000901.1:0-545 GCF_033344345.1 Vibrio sp. 1978 | reverse complement strand
GCACTGTTCATGTTTGTGATTGTATTGAACGCGTACCACTTTTGGCTTGAGTATCGTTTTAGCAAAAGCAAACAAGCATTAGAGCTGACATCGCTAAGGCTGAAAGAGAAAAGCGAGCAGTTAGAACATTCACAAAGAGTGGCGATTGTCGGGGAAATTGGCAGCAGTCTGGCTCATGAATTAAATCAACCGCTGGCAGCCATTCGTAATTACAGTGAAGGTGGGTTGCTGCGTCTTGCAAAGAAGCGTCCGCATGAAGATATTGTGCCTGTGCTAGAGAAAATACAGGGGCAAGTGGAACGAGCCGATGCCATCATTCAGCGTTTAAGAACGTTGATACGCAAACGCAGTGTTGATAAGACACCATGCGATATTCAAGCCTTGATTGCAGACACCATTGAGCTGCTTCATTTTCGAATGCAAAAGCAGAACGTCGCCATTGTGACTAGCGTTGAAGGAGAGATACGTCCTCCACTGGCAGACTCCGTGGGCGTTCAGCAGGTTTTGGTTAATGTGATCAACAACGCCATTGATGCGTGTGCTTT
>NZ_JAWPOP010000900.1:0-545 GCF_033344345.1 Vibrio sp. 1978 | reverse complement strand
AAAACAGAAAGGAACGTGGTAGATGCCGCGATCCCCGCCATGATAGAAGCGCGACAAGTCTCGGAATTGAGTACTCGAATCATTTCATCGGTGCAAATGCTCTCTAATGCGCAAAATGAGCAAGAGAGGAAAAAAGCCGGGCGAGTGTTGTTCGAACAACTTGAATCGCTGTTGACGCACATTAAAGAGCTAGGCGGTGAGTCGTTTGATTCAAAACTGCTCGATGCACTTGAAAGCAATGTTCAGAATGTGATCAATAACCTCGCAGAGCTTGGTGTCACGGTTGAAAGAAAGTTGTGGCTCGCGAAAGAAATTGATACTCGTGTTGAAGAAATGCGCCTGCTGAGTGAAGAGTTGGAACAGCTCACTCGCACTCAAGTTCAAAACACCAGCACGATTGCGGTTGCTAACGTAACCCATATTTATGACCTGTTAGAAGCGAACAAAAAAGACCAAGTCTATCAAGCGCTCGATGCCTTAGTTGAAGTCGATCTTGACCTAACCGAGCGTCTGCACGAGCTGCATCTTCTCGCTTTTAAAATGCT
>NZ_JAWPOP010000899.1:0-545 GCF_033344345.1 Vibrio sp. 1978 | reverse complement strand
TCGACGTGATCCAGTTTCAAGCGCAGATTCAGGTACGCCAGCATGATGAACAGCGGTGGCAGCATCGAAGCGGCTGCGGTCATGTTGATCACCGTATTCATCAGATCTTGAGCGGTGTTAGAACCTAATGTTGGGATGATCATCAATGGGATAACGATAAGGAACTGATACCAAGCTGCGCGAGCTGGCACGCCGTTTTCGTTCAGCTCTACGGTTTTCTTACCAAAAATGCCTTCTGGAATCTCAGAGAAGAAGATTTTCACTGGCGTTGCTGTCCACATCAGTAGAGAGCCAAACATAGCGGTGAAGGATACCAAGCCTACGAAGCGGTTCATCAATATTTCTGGCAAACCAAAGTACGCAGCCAAACCTTCAAATACTTGAACCGATCCGCCCGTGTATTTTAGGGTTTCGCTAGGAACAAATACGTTAATCAAAACAGACGCAACTGAGTAAAGCACGCCGATAAAGATACCTGCGATGATGATGACTTTAACGAACGATTTCGAGCCGCCTTTCACATCGTTTACGTAAACCGCGACCGA
>NZ_JAWPOP010000898.1:0-545 GCF_033344345.1 Vibrio sp. 1978 | reverse complement strand
AACGCTAAATGGCGAGCAACTAACAGGCTGGAAAGATCTCTTCATCGCCGATGCCATCACCGATACTGGCCGACATTTTGGCAGTCGAATCGCGTTTATTGATGGCAAGATCTACTTCACGATTGGCGATCGAGGTGAACGAGACAACGGGCAAAATACTCAAACACACGCAGGCTCAATACTACGCTTGAATCTAGACGGCACGGTGCCAACAGATAACCCTTTTACTTCCTCTAAGGCAAAGCCTGAAATATGGAGTTTCGGGCATCGCAATCCACAAGGTTTGTTCTACGACAAAGAGACAGATCAACTTTGGTCGATTGAACATGGGCCGCGTGGAGGTGACGAAATTAACCTAATTAAAAAAGGGGCGAACTACGGTTGGGCAAGAGTCTCACAAGGGAAAGAATATTGGGGCCCACTTGATGTGGGTGAAGCGAAATCACTGCCAGGAATGGAAGACCCCAAATTGGTTTACATTCCCTCTATCGCTCCAAGCAATATGGTGCTCTATCGCGGGGATAAATACTCAGAACTTGACGGCA